>DASZSS010000248.1:0-2263 GCA_035548535.1 Steroidobacteraceae bacterium | reverse complement strand
GAGAAGATGCGCTTGCGGCTCGGCGTCTCGCTCATGCCCGTCACCTTGAACGGGCCTTTCACCTCGAACGACGCCACCTTCAGCACCCGGTCCTGACCGCCGCCCGGCATCTGCTGATAGAGCTTGTCGTCGGACTCGGCGAACGTGCGCTGGACGAAGGTCACGGCGACCTTGTGCGGCCCGGCTGGTGCATGAAAGCGGATGCCCTTCAAGCGCGCGTTGATCGCGTCGACGGCGGGATCTTGCTTCTGATCGATGGCCTTCATGTCCTCTTCGCCACCGATGTCGGTCTCCCAGAACTTCTTGCCGTCGAGCGTGGCGATCAGATGGTGCTTGAACTCCATGTTGTAGACCCAGAGCGCCACGGCCATGTTGGCGATGTTCAGCTCGTACTCCCCGTCCGCCGGGAAGTCGTGCTCCACCACCAGACCGCCGCGTGTGCCGAGCGGCAGCCCTTCTTCGTGGAAGTACTGCCTCGCCCCTTTCGGCGCGAAGTACTGCACGCCCATCGGCTTCACGGAGGCATCGCCGATCGCCTCGACGGCCACCGAGCGCGCGGCGGCGACGTACTGGTCGAGGAACGACGGCGTGACCTGCAAGACGTTCGCGACGTTATCGAAGCCGTCGCTCACGTTGTCTTCCGGCAGCAGCGAGTTGACGTCGACGCTCACATCGAGCAGATCGCGGATGGCGTTCGCGTACTCCTTGCGATTCAGTCGGTGGAGCGCGACGCGGCCGGGACTGGGATGCGCCTCGCCCGCCTTGTCGAGCGCGGACTCCATGAAGGCGATGAATTCTTTGCGCGCGGCCTTCGCGGGCTGCGGGTTACCCGGCGGCGGCATCAACTGGCCGCGGAGCTTGCGCACGGCGTGCTCCCAGGTCTCCGCGTCTTCACCGATGGTGTCGAAGTTCATGGTGTCGAACGCGACACCCCCGGCCCAGTCGGTGGCGTTGTGACACTTCGAGCAGTAGTAGTTCAGAAAGCCCGCGTGATCGTCGATGGCCGGCGGTGGGCCCTTGTCCTCGGCGCCCTTGTCCGCGTGCTCCTCGTGCTGCGTGCTCTTGTTGATGGCGGCCGGCGGAGCGGACGCGACGGCCCCGGACTTGTCGGCGTCAGCGGCGGCTGCAGTCAGCGCGCCGAGCATCGTCATGCCACACACGCCTGCGGTCAGGAGGAAGCGCCCGAACAGTCTCATACGCATCAATTCGTCCCGCCTCTGAACGGATTGCGAATCCGCGCATGATAGTCCCACGCTTTCGGAAAATTTGTCCGAACTCCGCGGATTTGCAGGCTCGTCCATGCGTTGGACTCAGTCCAGATCGAGCGCCTGAATGGCGTCACGAAGCGCACGACACGCGTTATGAAACGCGCCGCGAGTCCGGATCGCCGCGACGAGCAAAGCTGCTGTTTCAAATCGGCAAAGCTCACCATGCTTCACACCGCGCGCGAACGCGTTACAGTCCCGCGCCCATGAAACATCCCGTCACGCCCGCGCACGTTGAGCGCGCGATCAACGAACAGTCTCGCCTGCGCGATCGCAGAGCGTTCCTGCATACGGCTCTCGGCAGCGTCGCGGCGGCTTCGGTCGCTCAATGGATCCCGCTGCCCGCACACGCGCGACAGAAAGCCGCGCCTCTCACGGCCACGAAGCTGAACGATCGCGTCACCGTCGTGAGCGGCGCCGGCGCGAACGTCGTCGCAATCAGCGGACCGGAGGGCGCCCTGCTGGTGGATGGCGGACTCGAAGCGCGCTCGGGCGAGCTGTTGAAGCTTGCGCTGAAAGAGACCGGCGCGAAGCGCGTCCACACGCTCGTGAACACGCACTGGCACCCCGAGCAGACCGGATCGAACGCGCGACTCGGCAAAGCCGGCGCCAAGATATTTGCGCACGAAAACACCAAGCTCTGGCTTGGCTACGCGAATCCCGTGCCGCTCACCAACGAGACCTATGGGCCGCTGCCTCCGAAGGCACTGCCCAACGAGACGACGTTCGGCATGCCGGGCACTCTCGATTTCGGCGGCCAGAAAGTGGAGTACGGCTACCTGCTCCAGGCGCACACGGATGGGGATCTCTACGTCTTCCTGCCCGAGTCGAACGTGCTCGTCGCGGGTGGCGTCGTCTCCGGCGAGGGCTGGCCGGTTATCGATTATCAGACCGGCGGCTGGATCGGCGGGCTGGTCGCAGGATTGAAGACGCTGCTCGGCGTGGGCGATGCGAACACGCAGATCGTGCCGGCGAACGGGCCGGTGCTGAAGCGCGCC
>DASZSS010000247.1:0-3097 GCA_035548535.1 Steroidobacteraceae bacterium | reverse complement strand
ATCGAGCCGCGGCGCTTGATCGTCTTCATTGCGACGGTGGTCGTTTCCCGCTGCACGCCCGGCATGCGGGAAATCTCCTTGCGCAGCAGGTCGTCCAGCTCGGCGATGCCGGGCACCAGCACGTGCAAGAGATAGTCCGCTTCGCCAGCCGTGGTGTAGCACTCCAGCACGGCACCGTGCCGTTGCACGGCCGCTTCGAACTCCGCGTGCTTCGCCGCGTTGATCGTCACTTGCACGAACGCGTGGAGCTGCAGTCCCAGACGTGCCGGATCGATTTCCGCGCGGTAGCCCGTGATCACTTTCTCGCGTTCGAGCGTGTTGACGCGCGCCCAGCTCGGCGTCTTCGACAGGCCGATTTCCTGTCCAATGCTGTTGAACGAGAGCCGGCCGTCGTTTTCCAGCAGCCGGAGAATGGCCTCATCGACACGATCGATCATGGAACGAAGTCCGCTATCCCACCAGGGCGGCAGAACTATCGTTTTTTGATTTCGGTCGCAAGTGGAACGTCGCGATTCGGGCTACGCATCGCACGCGCGGCCGGCGCGGATCGCGAAACTCGCCGCACCGTCCAAACGGCGCAGCATGCCGGTACACTCGCCGCCATGAGCACGAAGCCGACCCCGCAGACCACCGCCGAGCTGCAACGTATCGACCGCGCGACGCTGATCCATCCCTTCACGCCGTTGCGTCAGTTCGCCTCCGGCGAGGCGGGCGAGCCGCGCATCATCACGGGCGGCGAGGGCATCCGCATCCGCGACCGCAATGGGCGGGAGCTCATCGACGCCTTCGCGGGCATCTACTGCAACCACGTCGGCTATGGCCGCCGCGAGATCGCGGACGCCATTCACGAGCAGGCGCTGAAGCTCGGTTTCTACCACTCGTTCCGCGGCTATTCGAACGAGCCGGCGATCGAGCTTGGCCGGCGTGTGCTGGCGATGGCGCCGGGCGGCATGCAGCGGATCCAGTTCGGCCTCTCGGGATCGGATGCGAACGAGCTGCAGCTCAAGATCGTCTGGTACTACAACAACGTGCTCGGCCGGCCGGACAAAAAGAAGATCATCTCGCGCTGGCGCGGTTACCACGGCAATACGGTGATGGCGGGCAGTCTCACGGGGCTCGAGACGCATCACAGGGCATTCGATCTGCCGCAGGGGCCGATCCTGCACACGATGACCCCGCACTACTACTGGCACGCGCAGAACGGCATCGACGAGCGCGAATTCTCCCGAAGCTGCGCGAAGAAGCTCGAAGGGGTGATCGAGCTGGAAGGCGCGGACACGATCGGCGCGTTCATCGGCGAGCCGGTCATGGGCACCGGCGGCATCATCCCGCCGCCCGCCGGATACTGGGAAGAGATTCAGCGCGTGCTGCGAAAGCACGACATCCTGCTCATCGTGGACGAAGTCGTGTGCGGCTTCGGCCGGCTCGGCGCGCCATTCGGCTCGCATCTTTACGGCATCGAGCCGGACCTCATCACGGTGGGCAAGGGTCTCACCAGCGGATATCAGCCGCTCTCGGGCGTGCTCGTCGGCGACAAGGTCTGGCAAGTTTTGCAGCAGGGTACGGATACGTTCGGCGTCTTCGCGCACGGCTACACGTTTTCGGCGCATCCGATCGGTGCGGCCGCGGCGCTGGCGAATCTCGACATCATCGAGCGCGAGCGGCTCACCGAGAATGCGGCGGAGGTCGGCGCGTATTTCCTCGAGCGGTTGCGCAACACCTTCACGGGTCGGCCCTACGTGGCCGAGGTGCGCGGCGTCGGGCTGCTAGCGGCGATCGAATTCGCTCAGGATCCGGCGGCGAAGCAGCGCTTCGACGCGGACCGCCGAGTCGGGCAGCAGCTCGCGGCGGCGTGCATCGAAGAGGGCGTCATTGCGCGCGCGCTGCCTCACGGGGATATTCTTGGATTCGCGCCGCCGCTGGTCATCACGCGCGCTGACGTCGACGACATCGTCGAACGCGTGGCTCGCGCCGTGGAGCGCGTCACCCGAAGACTCTGAGCCGTGACGGTTGTGGGCACGACGTTCCACCCCCGCAGCGCCACTCGCGGCGTGCCCGCGAACGAACCAGGGAAGCGAATCTCCACTTGCCGGCGCTCGCCGGGCAGTAGCGTGACGTAATTGTCGCTGTAGAACGCGGGCAGGATTCGCTCGCCCTTCTCGTCGATCAGGGTGAGCTTCGCCGCCAACGCGGGCGCGCGACCGTCGTTCGCCAGCTCTGCCGTCAAGACGCGCTCGTGCGCGAGATTCGTCACTCGGGCGGCCAGGGCGAGACGTTGTTGCGGCAACTCGTTCAAGCGTCGATAGCTCGCGTCGTCCGCCGCCTGCCAGTACATGTTCGTTGAGATCACGGCGCCCCGCGAATCCGTGAGCGTCAAAGCGATGAGCACCACGCGCTCTTTCTCGAGCAGCTCGCGCAATTCGAGAGGTGCAAGCGAGGTCACGGCGTTCGCGGCCGCGGTGAGCTTGTCGGTCCGCTCCTGCAGTACGCGATTGTCGAGCGAAACGACGCGCGCCCGAAGCACGAGACCCGCTCGCGCCTCGCGCGTCGTGTTCACCACGGCCAGGCGGAAGTCCGGCAGATTCATTTGCGCATGCACGGGCTCGCAGGCTTTCTTCACGCCGTAGTACGCCGCGTGTGTATCGTAATCCGAGCTGTAGATTTGCCAGGCATTGCTCGGCCACGAGGGGTGCGTCATCCAGAGCAGGCGACCACTGTTGCGCGTCCAGAGATGCGCGTTGAAGCCCTCGAAGAGCGCGCGATACGTCACGAGGTTCATGAGCTGCGCTTTGCGCTCGAAGTCCTCGAGGCTCACCGCGGGGCCGAGCTGAGTCGCCAGCGTCTGCATGAAGGTCGCAACGTCGCCGTTCCCGCCGTAGTGCCAGTCGTGATACGCGAGCGTGTCACTCAGGGGCCAGCGATCCGCCGGCGGAATCGATGCCTCGAGCGCTTCGAGCGTCGACAGCGATGGCGTGCCGACCTCCACCGAGAAGCCCTGCGCGAGCGTCGTGAAGTAGCCTTCCGGCGGACGATAGTTGTAGGGCCCGCTGCCTTGCAGGTTCACGCTGTTCGAGCTGCCGGTGTAGTACCGCGTGCC
>DASZSS010000246.1:0-7911 GCA_035548535.1 Steroidobacteraceae bacterium | reverse complement strand
CACGCAGGAATTCCAGTCCGTCATGAAGTCGGACGTGATCATGATCATCGGCGCGAATCCGACCGAGGCGCACCCGGTGTTCGGCTCGCAGATCAAGCGCCGCCTGCGCCAGGGTGCGAAGCTCATCGTGGTCGATCCGCGTGCCACGGGCATCGTGCGCTCCCCGCACATCAAGGCGGACTACCACCTGCGCCTGCGGCCCGGCACGAACGTCGCCATCATCAACGCGCTCGCGCACGTCATCGTGACTGAAGGGCTCACGAACGAGCAGTACATCGCCGATCGCTGCGAGCGGGACTCGTACGAGAAGTGGAAGAAGTTCGTCGCCGAGGAGCGCAATTCTCCGGAAGCGGTCGAGCCGATCACGGGCGTCGACGCAAAGCTGGTGCGGGGCGCGGCGCGCCTCTACGCCAAGCCGGGCAACTCGGCCATCTACTACGGCCTCGGCGTCACCGAGCACAGCCAGGGCACGACGATGGTCATGGGCATCGCGAATCTTGCGATGGCCACGGGCAACGTCGGCCGCGAAGGCGTCGGCATCAATCCGCTGCGCGGCCAGAACAACGTGCAGGGCTCGTGCGACATGGGCTCGTTCCCGCACGAGTTCAGCGGCTATCGGCACGTGTCCGACCAGCTCGTGCGCAAGAGCTTCGAGGAGGCGTGGGGCGTGCGGCTCGAGCCCGAGCCGGGCCTGCGCATCACGAACATGTTCGAAGCGGCGCTCGATGGCAGCTTCAAGGGCATGTACATCCAGGGCGAGGACTTCGTGCAGTCCGACCCCAACACGCATCACGTCACCGCCGCGATGGAGGCGATGGAATGCGTCGTCATCCAGGATCTGTTCCTGAACGAGACGGCGGCCTTCGCGCACGTGTTCCTGCCGGGCTCCTCGTTCATCGAGAAGGACGGCACGTTCGTCAACGCGGAGCGGCGTATCTCGCGCGTGCGCAAGATCGTGGAGCCGCTCGGCGGGTATCAGGACTGGCAGATCACCTGCATGCTGTCGAACGCGCTCGGCTATCCCATGAGCTACAGCCATCCGTCCGAGATCATGGACGAGATCGCGCGGCTCACGCCGACCTTCGCCGGCGTCTCGTACGAAAAGCTCGACCGGCTCGGCAGCATCCAGTGGCCGTGCAACGAGGCGGCGCCGGAAGGCACGCCGACCATGCACGTCGATCAGTTCGTGCGCGGCAAGGGCAAGTTCCTGGTCACCGAGTACGTTCCGACGAGCGAGCGCACGACGCGCAAGTTCCCGCTCATCCTCACGACCGGTCGCATCCTCAGCCAGTACAACGTCGGCGCGCAGACGCGCCGCACGCCGAACAGCAAGTGGCACTCCGAGGACATCCTCGAGATCCATCCGGCGGATGCGGAGTCGCGCGGCATCGAGACAGGCGACTGGGTCGGCATGTCGAGCCGCACGGGCGATATCGTGCTGCGCGCGGTGGTGACCGAGCGCATCCATCCGGGCGTCGTGTACACGACGTTCCATTTCCCGGAGACGGGCGCGAACATCGTGACGACGGACAATTCCGACTGGGCGACGAATTGCCCCGAGTACAAGGTCACGGCCGTGCAGGTCATCAAGGTGGATCAGCGCGATGCCTGGCAGAAGCGTGCGAGCATCGGCGACGACACGCACCACGGACACAAGGAGCCGGCGCACGCCTGACGCACGGCGGCCGGCCTTGGGTCCATGAACGGGTTGTGCGGGGTCGGTTGCGCAGGCGCTCACGAGGCGCTCGCCGCCGCGCGTGAAGTGGCCCGTTCGGTGGCGCGGCGCCGATGAACGGCAGCAGCACGGAGGTTCCGGTTCAGCGTTGGGTCGATGGTGTCGTCACGCACACCACCGACTTCGTCACCGAGGAAGTGCCGGTCGCGCTGGTGTATCACGGTGTGCCGCACGTCGTGATGCTCGCGACGCCGGTCGATCTCGAGGATTACGCGGTCGGGTTCACGGTGAGCGAAGGGCTCGTCGCGAGCCCGCGCGAGATCCAGTCGGTCGAAGTCGTGAGCGGCGCGGACTCCGTCGAGGTGCGCATCGGGATCGCGGGCGAGCGCTTCTCGGAGCTGCTGCGCCGCCGGCGGAATCTCACGGGCCGCAGCGGCTGCGGCCTGTGCGGCGCGGAGACGGTGGATGAGGCGATTCGCCCGCCGACGCAGGTTGCCGCGGGCCCGAAGGTCACGGCTGCCGAGCTGCACGAGGCGCTCCTCCAGCTCGAAGGGCGTCAACCCGTCAACGCGCGCACGGGCAGCATCCATGCCGCCGCCTGGGTCTTGCCGCGCGAGGGCATTCAGCTCGTGCGCGAAGACGTGGGTCGCCATAACGCGCTCGACAAGGTGATCGGCGCGCTCGTGCGCGCCGGCGCCGACATGAGCGCGGGCTACGCGATCATCACGAGCCGCGCGAGTTTCGAGATGGTTCAAAAGGCGGCGACCGCGGGCATCGCGTTCGTCGCCGCAGTATCCGCCCCCACGGGGCTCGCGATTCGCAGGGCGCACCAGACCGGCTTGACGCTGGTCGGCTTCGCGCGGCGGACGAGCCACGTGGTGTATGCCAACCCCGAACGACTGACGTCATGAAAATCGAATCCCTGATCAAGATGGCGAACGAGATCTCCTACTTCTACGACGCCGAGTCGGGTCAAGACGCGCCGGCCGCCGTCGCCACCCATCTGCGGCGTTTCTGGGAGCCGCGCATGCGGAAGGAGATGCTGGAGTACTACGACCGCACGGGCGGCGAGGGTCTCGAGGAGGTCGCCCGCAAGGCCGTGGCTCTGCTCGCGGCCGAGCGCACGTCCTCCGCGCAGCCCCCTGCGGCTCACACCTGAGGCGCGCTCGCAACAGCGACAGATTGAAACGCGCGTCGTCCTGCGCAAGCATGGGCGTCGCGCCGCAGCCCGGCTGCCGCGCTCGTGTGCTTTTGCTGAAGGAGCGACCTCGTGCGTAGAGCTGTCCTTTCCACCCTCGTCTTGCTGGCCGCCAGCGCCGCCGCCCAGGCAGGCGACACCAAGTGCACGATGACCTTCAAGATGAGCGGCTGGTCCGCCTTCTACAAAACGGCCAATGGCACGGGCCACATCCAGTGCAGCAACGGCCAGTCGATGAACGTGAAGCTCCGGGCGCGCGGCGGCGGGCTGACCGTCGGTAAATCCACCATCGAGAACGGCAAGGGCGAGTTCACCGGCATCTCCGGAGGCATCGAGGAACTGCTCGGGAGTTATGTCGCAGCCGAAGCGCACGCGGGTGCCGTGAATTCGGCACAGGCCAACGTCATGACGAAAGGCGAGGTCTCGCTGGCCCTGTCGGGTACGGGCAAGGGCTGGGACCTCGGGATTGCCTTCGGGAAGCTGCAGATCACGAGGTGAGCGCCCGCACCGCAAACGGGCACGAGCGCTTGCTCGGGCGTTATTTGCACCACGAATAACTCGTATCGCACCTTTCGATTTCCGGGCTTCCAGAGGCCTGGGTACCGTCTGCGTCCGTTCCAAGAGGCACCGTAGAGGAACGACGCAATGAACGTCGCCGCCAAGAGCGCCGTGGGGGGCTCGAGCGATGCCGGCGCTATCGCAGCCGCCGCGGATGCGTCGACGCCTTTTCGGTTCTACGACAATCGCCAGAAGTACCTGGCGTTCGTCAACACGTGCAACGAGAAGTCCGCGATCACGCGGCGCGTCTCGCACGAGCTGATTCACGTGCGCCCGCAGCCGCCGGCGCTGCGCATCTTCGACGCCGGGATGGGCGATGCCACGGTGCTCTCGCGCATGATGCGCAACACGCATCGCATCTTCCCGACGGTGCCGCTGCTCGCGGTCGCCAAGGAGATCAGCCTCGAGGACGTGCGCCTCGGCCTCGAGAAGATGCCGGACCGCTTCTTCGAGCACCCGGCCACCGTGCTCGTCATCACCAATCTGAACTACGCCGAGGCGCCGCGCCTCATGCCCCGCGACACGCACCTCGCGGCGGCGCTCAACTGGCAAGAGGTGAGGCTCACGGGCAACTCCGCGCACGAGTACGCGGAGCAGATCGAAGAGCTCGCGCCGACTCTCGCGTACGGCTGGCAGACCAAGCTCAGCGCGAAGACCGGCAATCCGACTTACGTGCGCCCTTCGGTGCTCGTGCTCTATCGCGAGGACCACAAGTTCCTGCTCGATGCGGTGATTCCGAAGCCCGGCCGCATCTTCGAGAGCTACGACTTCATTCTCGCCTCGCAGCCGTGGCGCGCGCGCATGTCCGCCGAGTTCAAAGCGCAGAAGGTGCTCGCGCCCCTCGCGCGCAGCCTCGCGCCGGGCGGGCGCCTGCTCGCCATCCAGTCGGCAGGCAAGGATCCGGCGCTCGAGATCGTGCAGCGCCTGTGGCCCGGCGAGAACCCCTTCACCGTCGACCGCCATGCGCTGCTCGCGGCGTTGAAAGTCGAGCTCGGCCGCGACGCCCGCGACTACACGCTGCATGCGCCGCCGGACGACAAGGCGATCTTCCGCTACGAGATGCATACCTTGCCGTCGGAGATCGCCGACCGCATAGGCACCTCGACGCTCTTCGCCGCCTGGAACGCGGCGATCTACGTAAACCAGATCGAGGACGAGCGGCTCGAGCCGATGGTCACGAGCGGCGCCTACCTCCAGGCCACGCAAGCCGTGCTGCAGAAGTACGGCGGGCTGTGGTTCAACGACGAGACCTTCACCGTCACGCGACGCAGGGTCTGACGCTTTTCTTTCGCAAGGGTAATCGATGAACGCAGAAGCAAAGGTCGCAACGAACGCCAAGGTCGAGCCTGCCAACGGTACGGTCGCGAAGAGCCGCATCGTGGAGTTTGCGCGCGCCGCGTCCACGGAGATTTCGACTCACGACGAGGAGCTGGTGCCCGCGCTCGTGAACAAGCTGCCCGCGGGGATGACGGTCTATGTTGCACACACACCGAAAGCGAGCCTCGACGACGTCGTGCGCGTCGCTGCCAAGGTTCAGAGCCTGGGATTCCGTGCCTCGCCCCACATCGTCGCCCGCCGGCTCGAGAGCGAGCGCGCGCTGCGCACAGCGCTCGGCGAGCTCACGGAAGCCGGCGTGGAGCAGGTTCTGCTGGTGGCGGGAGATCGCGAACAGCCTCTGAAGTACACGAGCACCCTCGAGGTCATCGACACGGGCGCGCTCGAGCAGGCGGGGATCAAGGCGGCGGGCGTCGCCGGGCATCCGGAGGGGCATCGTCACGTCGGTCCCAGCGTGCTGCTCGCGGCCCTGAAGCACAAGCAGGCTTGGGCTGAGCGGACCGGCATCAAGGTGCACGTCGCGACCCAGTTCGGCTTCGATCCCGACGCCGCGGTCCGGTGGGCCGCGGGCCTCGTGGAACAGGGCATCACGCTGCCGGTGCACATCGGCATCGCGGGCCCGACGCCGCTGCAGAAGCTCATCAAGTTCGCGATGGCGTGCGGTGTCGGCGCCTCGCTCGGCTCGCTCGCCAAGAATCTCTCGGCGATGACGAATCTTGCGCGCATGAAGACCGGCCCGGACGAGATGATGGTCGGCATCCTGCGCGGTTTGCAGGCCCACCCGGAAGCCCGTATCGTGCGCCCCCATTTCTACGCATTCGGCGGCGTCATGGCGACGGCGACCTGGATGCGTGCCGTGATGGACGGCGCCTTCGAGCTGCAGCCGGACAGCGACAAGTTCGTGATGAACGCGTGACCTGAATTCGTTGACACCCTGACGAAGCCGGCCGGGAACAACAGGAACTACGACGCAGATGAGCAACGCGCCGACGCTGAGACCAGGGAAGGTAATGCCAGGGAAGGCCCTGATTTGCGGATCGATCGCCTACGACGCGATCATGGTCTTCGGCGATCGCTTCCGGAATCACATCCTCCCGGACAAGATCCACATGCTGAACGTCTCCTTCCTCGTGCCGCAGATGCGGCGCGAGTTCGGAGGCTGCGCCGGCAACATCGCCTACAACCTGCGCCTCCTCGGGGACGTGGGGCTGCCCATGGCGACGGTCGGCAAGGATTTTGGCTCGTACGCCGAATGGATGGACCGCAACGGCGTGCCGCGGGACTACGTGCGGGAGATCCCGACCGAGCACACCGCACAGGCGTTCATCATCACCGACCTCGACGACAACCAGATCACCGCGTTCCACCCGGGCGCCATGCAGCATTCGCATGAGAACCGGGTCAGCGACGCGCGTGGGGCGACCGTCGGGATCGTCGCGCCCGATGGCCGCGACGGCATGATCCAGCATGCCGAGCAGTTCGCCGCGGCCAAGATTCCCTTCATCTTCGATCCGGGCCAGGGCCTGCCGATGTTCGGCAAGGAGGACCTCGAGCGCTTCGTCGCGCAGGCGACCTGGGTCGCGGTCAACGAATACGAGTGGCAGATGGTCCAGCAGAAGACGGGCTGGACCGTGAAGGACGTGGTTTCGCAGGTGGATGCGCTGATCGTGACGCGTGGATCGCAAGGCTCCACGATCCACACCAAGGATGGGCCGATCAGCATCCCCTGCGCAGCCCCCAAGGCCGTGGTCGACCCCACGGGGTGTGGGGATGCCTACCGGGCCGGTATACTGCACGGCCTGCTCAACGGGCTGGACTGGGTCCAGACCGGCCGGATTGCCTCGCTGATGGGGGCCATCAAGATCGAGACGCGCGGGCCGCAGAACCACCGCTTCACGCGTAGCGAATTCGAGCAGCGCCTGGCTTCCAGCTTCGGCGCCTGAGAACCCACGCTCACCACTTTCAGCAGGACTGCACACAGATGTCGAACAACTACCTCTTCACCTCCGAGTCGGTCTCGGAAGGTCACCCGGACAAGATGGCGGACGCGATCTCGGATGCGATCGTCGATGCGGTGATCGCGCAGGACAAGCGGGCGCGCATTGCCGTGGAGACGCTCGTGAAGACGGGCGTCGCGATCGTCGCCGGCGAGCTCACGACGAGCGCGCAGGTCGAGTTCGAATCGCTGATCCGCAAGACGATCCTGGACATCGGCTACGACTCCTCGGAGATGGGCTACGACGGGGCGAGCGTCGGCGTCATCAACATCATCGGCAAGCAGTCTCCTGACATTGCGCAGGGCGTGGATCGCAAGGACGAGCGGAAGCAGGGCGCCGGCGACCAGGGCCTGATGTTCGGCTTTGCGACCAACGAGACGGACGTGCTGATGCCGGCACCCATCGCGCTCGCGCACCGGCTCGTCAAGAAGCAGGCGGACGTGCGCAAGAAGGGCAAGCTCCCGTGGCTGCGCCCGGACGCGAAGAGCCAAGTCACCTTGCGCTACGAGGACGACAAGCCGGTCGGTCTCGAGGCGGTCGTGCTCTCGACCCAGCACAGCGAGGACATCTCGACGAAGAGCCTGCGCGAGGCGGTGATCGAGGAGATCCTGAAGCCTGTGCTGCCGGCCAAGTGGATCGACAAGCGCACCAAGTACCACATCAACCCGACCGGCCGCTTCGTCATCGGCGGGCCGGTCGGCGACTGCGGTCTCACGGGCCGCAAGATCATCGTCGACACCTACGGCGGCTACGCGCGCCACGGCGGCGGCGCCTTCTCGGGCAAGGACCCGTCGAAGGTCGATCGCTCGGCGGCCTACGCCGCGCGCTACGTCGCGAAGAACATCGTCGCGGCGGGCCTCGCGGAGAAGTGCGAAGTGCAGGTGTCCTATGCCATCGGTGTCGCCGAGCCGACCTCGATCATGGTCGAGACGTTCGGCACGAGCCGGCTCTCGCGCGAGCGCCTGACGCAGCTCGTGCGCAAGCACTTCGATCTGACGCCCTACGGCTTGCGCGAGATGCTCGACCTGGCGCGTCCGATCTATCAGAAGACGGCGGCGTACGGCCACTTCGGCCGCACCGAGCCCGAGTTCACCTGGGAAAGAACCGATCGTGCCGAGGCGCTCGCCGCCGACGGCAAAAGTGTCCGC
>DASZSS010000245.1:0-64873 GCA_035548535.1 Steroidobacteraceae bacterium | reverse complement strand
CTCCTTCGAGGGCACGACGAGCTTCGGCTCCCAGTGGTTGCGGTTGCCGACGTCCATGTACTCGATGAAGCGCACGATGATGCCGGTGCCGCGGAAGCGCTCGACCAGATCGAGCGCCGTGTGGTCGTTCACGCCGCGCTGAACGACGGCGTTGATCTTGATCGGATCGAGACCGGCGCGGCGCGCGTGCTCGATGCCGTTCAGCACGTCTTCGACGCTGCCGAGGCCGCCGTTCATCTTCGCGAACACGTCCTGGTCGAGGCTGTCGAGGCTCACGGTGATGCGCTTGAGCCCCGCCGCCTTCAGCTCCGATGCATGCTGGGCCAGGAGCACCCCGTTGGTCGTCAGGGCCACGTCCTCGATGCCGGTCAGGTTCGTGAGATCGCCGATCAGGTCCGCGAGGTTCGCGCGCAGCAGCGGCTCCCCGCCGGTGAGGCGCAGCTTGCGCACGCCGAGGGGCACGAAGAGCCGCGCCAGCCGGACGATCTCCTCGAAGGACAGGCGCTCGGCGGTGCGCAGGAACTGGTACTTATCGTGAAACGTCTCCCGCGGCATGCAATACGGGCAGCGGAAGTTGCAGCGGTCCATCACCGAGATGCGCAGATCGCGCAGCGGCCGGTGCTGGGTATCGCGGGGCGGGCGGAGCGCGCTCAGCGGGAGAACGACATCGGGTGCGGGCATAGGAGGGGTTGTTACCACCGGTAGAGCCGGCTGACAAACCCCTTTGGATAGGTGTTCGGCCCGGACGGCAGCTCGACGAAGCCGTCGGTGCCGGCGAGGGCGACGAAGTCGCCGGAGCCATTCGTCGGCGATGGAGACGCCCACGCGCGGCCCCAATCGTCGATCTCGACGCGAACGGGCATGAACGAGGCGAGGTTCGCGCCGACGGTGACCGGGGCGCCGAGCGCAATTTTTTCGGGTCGCGCGGGCGTCTGGCCCATCGAGGCAAATAGCGCCGGCACCACGTAGCGGGCGAGGCAGACGAGCGTGGAGACCGGGTTGCCGGGCAGCGCGAAGACCGCGGCGCCGGTCTGAGCCATCCCGAACCAGAGCGGCTTGCCGGGGCGCTGCGCCACCTTGTGGAACACCATTTCGACGCCCAGCTCCTGCAGAACCTTGGGCACGAGGTCGAAGCGGCCCATCGACACGCCGCCGCTCAGGACCAGCACGTCGTGCGTGTCGAGGTGGAATTTCAGGCGCTCGCGTAGCTGGTCGGCGTCGTCGCGGAGGTGATCGTCGGCCACCCGCTGAAACCCGTGCCGGCGCAGCGCGCTCACGATGGCGTAGACGTTCGAGCGCCGGATCTGGTGCGGCAGGATCGGCTCGCCGGGCTCGACGAGCTCGTTGCCCGTCGAGATCACGATCACCATCGGCTGCGAGCTGACGCGCACGCGCGCCATCCCGGCCGAGGCCGCGATCGCCACTTCCGGTGCCGTGAGGCGCGTGCCCGCCGAGAGCAGCAGCGCGCCCTGCCGCGAGTCGCTGCCGCGCCGGTGCACGTTCTGCCACGGCTCGACCGCGACGCCCGGCGCGACTTCGATCTCGCCGTTGCGGCTCGAGATCTGCTCGACGGGAACGACGGCGTCGCACTCCGCCGGCAGCACCGCGCCGGTCATCACTTCAATACAGGCCGTGGGCGAGCTGAGGGTCAGCGCGGGGTCGCCGGCACCCTGCACGGCCTGGATCTTGTAGCGCCGCTCCCCCGCGCGAAACGCTTCGCTCTGGAGCGCGACGCCATCCATGGCCACGCGGTCGAAGGGCGGCTGGTCACGCTCGGCATAGATGTTCTCGCGCAGCACCGCGCCCGCGCACTGCGCGAGCGGCAGGGATTCGATCGGCAGGCACGCGAGGCGCTCCCCGATCAGTTTCTCCGCTTCGGCCGGTGTGAGCACGGGACTGCGCGACGCTATTTCTTGGCGGCCTTGGCCTTGAAGACCTTCAGCTGCTCGTTGAAACGCTGGGCCAGCGCCTCGTCCTCCTCGACGGCGGCGTTGTGCTTCTGGATCTGCACGCGCTCGAGCTCCTTCTTCTGCTCTTCTTTCTTCTTCGGGTCGTTCTCGCTTTGGTCGACCTGCGCGAGCGCGTTGTCGTTCTCGAGCTTCAGGCACGCGGTGTACGCGCTGATCTCCTGATCGAACTGCTTGACGGCCTTCTGCGCGGCGATCATCTGCTCCAGCGTCGCGGTGTTGCCGTCGGGGATGTTGTCCGGCGCCTTGGGGTACGAGCAGGCCGCGTGTGCGGAGCCGGCGGCCAGTGCGGCGAGCACCGCCAAGGAGTAGAGCGCCTTCATAGTTTTTAGACCTCGTTGTCGATTGTGTCGGAATGGTTGGGGGCGCCCGTCCGCCCCGCCCGGGAACGTTAATCAAAACCGCCGCGGTCAGTCCACTTCACCGAGGCCCCAGCCGCTGTCGATGACGATCTGCTGGCCCGTCAGATACGCGGAGGCGGGCGAAGCAAGGAAGAGGGCCAGCGTGGCGGTGTCCTTCGGCCAGCCGACGCGGTGCATCGGTACGCTGCGCGCCACCGCCTCCTGCGTCGCGGGGTTGTGCGCGTGGCCCGAGCCCGCTCGCGCCGCCGGTGACGACTACGCCGTAGCCTTCCACCTTGAACAGGTCCGCGATCTTCATGGCCCGGGCCCCTTTTCGGCTGGCGTTCGAGTCTGCGGACCGCCGGAGAGCGGTCAAGGCTCACGTGACGGGCGGTCCAGTTTCGGCGCGCTCGGCGGCGAGGGCCCGCGACGCCCAGCGGCGGGCGAGGCCTGCACAGACCATCAACTGGATCTGGTGAAACACCATCACCGGCAGGATCGCGAGACCGACCGTCGCGGCCGGGAACAGGATGTTCGCCATCGGCACGCCCGTCGCAAGGGATTTCTTCGAGCCGCAGAACACCACGGCGATTTCGTCTTCACGGGCGAAGCGCGCGGCGCGGCTCGCGAAGCGTGTGGCGGCGAGCGCGATCGCGAGCAGCCCGGCGCAGATGGCGATTACCTTCACGATGTCCATCCATGAGAGCCTGGCCCATGCGCCGGCCTGCACGGCGGCGCTGAATGCCGCGTAGACGATGAGGATAATCGAGCCGCGATCGCTGATCGTGAGCAGCCTCGCGTGACGCATCGCCCACGGGCGCAACCAGCGACTCGCGATCTGGCCCGCGATGAACGGAACGAGGAGCTGCAGAACGATGCTCTCGATCTGTTCCAGCGGCGAGGCGCCCGCATGCAGGTTCAGCAGTGCCGCGACGAGGAGCGGCGTCAGCACGATGCCGATGAGGTTCGAGGCGGTGGCCGCGCAGATTGCCGCGGCGACGTTGCCCTTCGCGATCGAGGTGAAGGCGATGGAGCTCTGAACCGTCGACGGTAACGCGCACAGGAACAGCACGCCGATCCACAGAGACGGGTCGAGCAGCCCGGGCACGGTGGCGCGAAGCGCGAGCCCCAGCACCGGGAAGAGCGCAAACGTGCAGGCAAGCGTCAGTAGCTGCAGTCGCCAGTGCGTCAGGCCCGCAATCACCGCAGCGCGCTGCAGCCGCACGCCTTGCAAGAAGAACAGCAGCGCGATCGATGCCTTCGTCACATACGAGACGATCGGGGCGACTGCGCCCGTCGCCGGCACGAGAAAGCCGAGCGCAGCCGCGCCGATCAGGGCGACGATGAAAGGATCGACGGAGAGGGAGCGGAGCGGATTCGGCACTGGCCCCGATCATAGCGATTCGGCGCCGCTGTCGGTGATCAGGCGATGCCACGAGCCGCCTTCCTTGACGACGAAATATCCGCTCACGCCGCCGTTCGGCTTGCGGGACGCGATGACGACGCCGAGCTTGTCATCGAGACGGATCCATGCGTCGGCGGCGACGCCGTGCGGGCGGTCGGCGGGCAGCGCGCTGATCGCGTGCTGGAAGCTGATGGTCCCGAGCGAGCCGAGGCCGATCGTCGCGAATGCTTTCATGGGAGGACTCCTTCGCGGGTGAGTGAAAAGATCACTGCGCTTCCGAATTCACGCGGCCGAAGCGCCGTGCACGACCGGCGTAGTCCTCGAGCGCGCGCTGGAAATGCGCTTCGTCGAAGTCCGGCCACAGGCAATCGGTGAAGTGCAGCTCCGCGTAGGCGCATTCCCAGAGCAGGAAGTCGCTGAGGCGCTGCTCGCCGCCGGTGCGGATGAGCAGATCGACCTCCGGCGCCTCGACAGCGGAGTGGTCGACTTCGTTCAGCAGCCGGCGGAAATCCTGCGCGGTGACGTTGGCCATGCGTCGCGAACGGCGCGCGGCGGCAAGCAGGCTGAACTGAGAGGAGTAGTCGACGGCGATCCGCAAGTGCATGCGGGTGCCGCCCGCTGTGAGCTGCTCGCTCTGCTGGATCGCGCGCAGCAGGCTCTCATCGAGGCGGTCGCGCCGGCCGATCACGTTGAGCCGGATGGATTCGTCGATGCAGCGGCGCGTTTCGGTGAAGAGATAGCGGCGGAAGAGGAACATCAGCCCGTCGACCTCGCCGCGCGGGCGCTGCCAGTTCGCGGCGGAGAACGCGTACAGCGTGAGCGTTTCGATGCCGGCGCGCGCCGCGGCTTCCACCGTCGCGCGCACCGCCTTCGCTCCCTCGACGTGGCCCACCGTTCGCGGCAGGCCGCGTCGCGTTGCCCATCGACCATTGCCATCCATGATGATTGCCACGTGCATTGCAGAGAGCTTTGTATCGTAGAGTGACTGCGCAAAAAAATTTCGGGGTTAGGCGCGGCGCGTCGCCTTGATCACCGCTTCGATGTGCTCGAGGTAGCGATGCAGCGCTTTGCGTCCAGTGCCCGTGATGCGGTACTCCGACTTCGGCCGGCGGCCCTCGAAGGATTTCGTGCACTCGATGTAGCCGGCTTCTTCCAGCTTGCGCGCATGCGCGGACAGGTTGCCGTCACTCACGTCGAAGAGCGACTTCAGCTCGTTGAATGTGAGCCGCTCGTTCACCGCGAGCGCGCTCATGATGCCGAGGCGCACGCGCTCGTAGACGAGCCGGTCGAAGCGCGCGTCCTCGCTCGCTTGCGACGGGCGCGGGACGGGCACGGGTTTCGGCGCTGCTCGCGCCGCGGTGCGCGTGCCGGCGGAGTCGCCGCGCTTCGCGGTACTCGATTTACTGCTCATCCAGGTATCCGTGGTTCATGTGGCCGATCAGAATGCCGAAGATCAGGTGCAGCACGCCGAACCCGAACCCGAGGATCAGGGTGTGGCTCGCCGCGGGCGCGCCGAGCGCGATGAGGCCGAGCGCGGCGAAAATCCCGCCCATCGAGCCGATCAGGCGCGAGTTGGGCGCGCTCGTGACGGTGCTCGCGGAAATCACCGCGCAGCCATAGAGGAGCAGCCACACGCCCGGAATCAGACGTTCGGTGCCGGCGCGCCAGAGCGTAAACGTCAGCACCGCGCCCGCGAGCAGCGCCGGGCACAGGCAGAGCAGGAACTTGCGGATCGGGCTCGACAGCACGGCGCGGCGCCGCGTGGACTGCCGCATCACGAGCGCGCCGCCGACGATGAAGGCGGCGACTGCCGCGATCATCCAGATCTCGATCCAGCGACTGCGGAAAGCCGGGAGTGACGCGACGACGGCGGCCGTCGTGCCGAGCGTTCCCATGACGATGCCAGCCGCACCGGGCACCGCCAGCGACCCCGCTGCGTCGATGGATGCGCGGATGTAGCTGAGCGTTCCCAGCGCGCGGCTTTCGATCGGCACGGGAGTGTTGGTCTGCATGCCGGGCACTCTAGAGTACTCTGCATCGCAAAGTAAAGAGGCCGATTGGCGACGGTTTCGCAGCCGCGGATCGGGTGGCGAAGTTCTCGCATCCGCGGGCCGGGGTGGCGACGGTCTTGCATCCGCGGGGCCCGGGTGGCGACGGTCTTGCATGCGCGCCGAAGTCGATCTCACTCGCCGATGAGCGCCACGCGGCCTCCGTGGACGAGAGCGGCCGACGCACCGGGATTCGGCCCGTCGTCCGCTCAGCGCTCGTCAGCCCCGACGATTGCGGTAGCGCTCGCGCGCGTTCGCCCGCATTTCATCCCGGACCTTCTGCCACTCGCTCATCTGCTCGGCCGTCAGAATCGGGCGAAGCTGCGCGTCGAAGCTTTCCTGGATCGCCTTGCCCTCGCGCAGCATGGCGCGCTTGTCACGGAGCGACGGATTGTCGCCATATTTTGCCCGCATCTCGCGCAGCTTCTGGTTACGCGCTTCGAGGAGCGGCGCGATTTTCTGCTCCTGTTCGGGTGTGAGCGCGAGGCGCTCGCGCAGCTCCTGGACCTTGGTCTCGAGCGCCTGCTGTTGCTCTTGGGTGAGCTCGGCGGCAGGTGTGACCGCGATGGCCGTCAGCGCGAGGAATGCGAAGAGAAGTGAACGCAACATTGTTGTGAAGCTCCATCTCGGACTGGAAGAGGCGGAGAGGAGCGCACGGTCGCGCGAGCCGTTGACAGGGAACGTGCTGACGCCGGTCGTAGTGCATTGGCGCCGGGACGACTGTTGCGCACCGTTTGAATGTGCTGGCGCCGGTTGAGTGTGCTGGCGCCGGTTGAGTGTGCTGGCCGGTTGAGTGTGCTGGCGCCGGTTGAGTGTGCTGGCCGGTTGAGTGTGCTGGCGCCGGTCGTAGTGCATTGGCGCCGGGACGACTGTTGCGCACCGGTTGAATGTGCTGGCACCGGTTGAATGTGCTGGCACCGGTTGAATGCGCTGGCGCCGGTTGAGTGTGCTGGCGCCGGTCGAATGTACTGGCGCCGGTCGAATGTGCTGGCGCCGGTGCATGTACTGGCCCCGGCTAGTGCGTGCGCGCCGCCGCCCGCGCGGACGCGATCAATTCCTCGCTCCAGCGGCGCAGCGGCGCGGGATCGAATTTCTCCTTTTCCATGAGATCGATGGTCTGGTTGACCATCGACATCTCGCCGCCGCTCAGCTCGTCCGGCTCGCTGTACTGCGACGGGTACGACTTCCTGGCTTGGACGTGGCCCGAGAGCACTTCCACCTGCTCGCCCGTCTGCTTCCAGAACGCTGTCACGCGCAACGCCGATTCGCCGGTCACGGTCAGCACGAACAACCGCGTGCGCACGATCAGCGGCTCGGTTCCTGCCGGCACTCGCAGGAACGCCTCCCCGTCGATCCGCATCTCCCGCGGGCGCGGGTACGTGGCAGCGGGCTCAACGCGCGTGCTTGCGAGAAAGAAGGCCTCAGTGCCGTCGGCAAGGTGCAGTGCCTGCGGCACGCGAGCCGCGTGCGAGCGAAACAGGAATGCCGCTGTTCCCGCGAGAACAAGCGCAACAACTCCGGCGGCAAGGAGTGGTGCGATCGGCCGTGCGGCGATGACCCGGTCTGGGCGAACAAGCATGGCGCACAGCTTACAGCCTGTGGTCAACGGCGGCGCGGGGACGCGATCGGCGGACCGGATGCGCGGGGTTTGGACTGGGTGGGTAGGCCGTGAACGGGGTTGCGAGGGCGTCGGCTAACGCGGCGCGGCGCTCTCACCGAAATTCGAAGTATTCGTAGCGCAGGTGCGAGTCCGGCACCCGCATCTCGCGCATGAGCCTGCGAACGTTCTCGAGCAGTCCCTTCGGGCCGCAGAAGCTGATATTCACCTTACCGCCACCCTGCCGCGCGACGATCTCTCGGAAGCGCCCGGTGAACTCCTCGCTGGACGGCCCCCGTGCCACCGGCACGTATTCCACGCCTCTTTGGTGCGCGAGTTGCCCGAGGACTTCGGGGCTCGGCAGCGCGCGCCCCGGTGTGAAGAAGTAGAAGAATGTGATGCGTTCGGAGCACTCGGCAGTCGGATCGCTGAGCCACGCGACAAACGGTGAGACGCCCACGCCCCCGGCAATCCAGATCTCCCGCTGCGCGGCGGGCAGGCGCGTGAAGCGGCCGTACGGCGCGTAGATTTCGGCGTACATCCCGGGCGTGGTCTCCCGCACGAGCTTGTGCGTGTAGTCGCCCAAATTCCGGATGAGAAACTCGACCCGCTGCTCGGGACTGCCGCCGGCCGCAATCGTGAACGGGTGCGGCTCCCATAGCCCTTCGGATTTCATTCTCAGGAAACCGAACTGCCCGGGCGCGAAGGCGACGGGGTGTTCCACGGGTTCGAGCTTCAGGTGCATTCCCGCCGGTCCCGGAGCCACTTCGACTACGCGGTACTCGGCATGCGGTGAGACGAATCGGTAGAGCAGCAGCTTGTACGCCGCACCGATCACGCCGAGCCCGGCGACGAGCGCAAGCCAGATGCCGGCTGGCGTGGCGAGCGGAATCGGGCTGCGCACGCTCAACGCATGCAAGATCACGATCAGGTAGAGGGGACCCGAAAGCTTGTGCCACAGTCGCCAGCGGTGATACGGGATCTTTCGGTTCAGTGCGAGCATGACGATGAGCATCAGCGCGACGAAGCTCGCCTGACGCACGAGACGGGTCGCCGGTCGCGGCAGGGTAAGGATCGATGCGAGCGGCCATTCGCGCAGCTCCGCTTGAAAGATGAGATGAAACGACGCGAAGGCGAGCGCCCACACGGCGAGCCACTTGTGCGCGACGTACACCCGATCGAGCCCCCCGAGCAGCGACTCGACAGCCGGGAAGCGAGCGGCCAGCAGAGCCGCGGCACCCATGAGCACGAGAGCCGATGCTCCGAGCGCCAGACTCACGGTTGCCGTCGTTGCCCAGGTCGCAACGGGAACCTGTGCCAGCACCAGCACGCACGTCACGACGGTGAGCGCGAGAACGAGCTGCCACGGGCTCACGCGTACAGCCGACCTATTGCCGGACGAGCTATTGGTCATGGTCTGGCCGCTTCTCGAAAGGGATACTGTGCAGGTATTGAGAGCAACCCTCGTTCCGGCGCACGCATCCGTCGCCCTCGAGGGAACCCGTTAGCGTCCCGGGTGGGATGGACGCCTGTACTGGTTTCGAGGTCATTGCATGCACAGACCCTCTTTCTGGACCCGGTGCTCCGCCCTGATCCCGCTGTCGCTGCTGATTCTTTCGGCCTGTAGTCGCGAGGCCGCGCCCCCGACCGCGACGTCGCAGGATCCTTATGATCCCAGCAAGATGACGTACGGGGCGCCTCCCGCCGTCGTCAGCACCGAACGCCACACCGGCGCGTTCGCGACCGGCTCTGCGCTTTCCATGGACGCGGCGGTGCGGCCGCTCGATCCGAGCCCGACGAAAGAGATTCATCTCGATACGACTCACAAGGTGATTGAGCTCGCTCCGGGCGTGAAGTTTGCGGCGTGGACCTTCGGCGATCAGGTGCCCGGCCCCGTGATCCGTGCGCGCGTCGGCGATCGCATCAAGTTCTCGATGACGAACCGCTCCGACGAGCCCGTGCCGGGCGTGCGCCTCACGTCCGCGCCGATGATGCACTCGATGGATTTCCATGCGGCCATGGTGGCACCGAACGACAAGTATCGGTCGATCCCGCCGGGGCAGACGATCAGCTTCGAGTTCACGCTGAACTATCCGGGCGTCTTCATGTATCACTGCGGAACGCCGATGGTGCTCGAGCACATCGCGTCCGGCATGTACGGCATGCTCATCGTCGAGCCGCGCGCGGGCTATCCGACGAAGGTGGACCGCGAGTACGCGATCATCCAGAGCGAGTTCTACACGAAGCGCGATCCCGAAAATCGCATGGCGGACGGCGTGCCGCTCTACGTGCTCGACACCGAGCGCGTGCGCTCCAAGGCGCCGACGTACACGGTGTTTAACGGCCGCTACAATCGCTTCGTCGACAACCCCTTGCCGGCGAAAGCGGGCGAGCGCGTGCGGCTCTTCGTGCTGAACGTCGGGCCTTCGAATACGTCGAGCTTTCACGTCGTCGGCACGATCTTCGATCGCGTCTGGGTCGAGGGGAATCCCGACAATCAGTTCCGCGGCATGCAGACGGTGCTGCTCGGCTCATCCTCCGGAGCCATCGTCGAGTTCATGGTGCCCGAAGCCGGCGAGTACGTGATGGTCGACCATCACTTCGCGAACGCCTCGCAGGGGGCGGTGGGAATGATCGCCGCGTCGGACACCTCGCGCCCCGAGCAGATCGAGCATCACAACATTCCGGCGACGGCCGCGCCGACGGATCCCGTCGCTCTGCAGGGCAAGCTCAATTTCGAGCTGAAGTGTATCGCGTGCCACTCGATTGCCGGGGGCGACAAGGTGGGACCGGACCTGCATCAGGTCACCGTGCGCCGCAAGTCGGACTGGCTCGAGCGCTGGATCCGCAATCCCGACGCGATGCTCGCGTCCGACCCGACGGCGAAAGAGCTGCTCGCGAAGTACAAGATCCCGATGCCCAATCAGAACGCGACGGATGCGGAGATCAAGGGCTACATCGCGTACTTCAAGTGGGCTGACGAGCATCTGCAGCCTCGCGGCACGAGCCAGCCGCAGCCCGCCGCGCCCGGGGCCGCACGCAATCCGGAACAGACGCCGTCCGGAGGCGCACTGGACCAGACGGTTCCGCAGCACATGGCCCATTGAGGCGAGCTGGAAGAGTGGCTGATGGCCGCGCCAGCCGCGAGTCTTCCCGAGCCGCTGCGCGCACTTGCGCAGCGGCTCGGTGCCGAAGCGCTCGGCACCGCCGCCGCAGTCACTCTCGAGCAGCGGGGCTGGATGCGGGACGATGCCCGCTCACCCGAACGGCGCTTCACCGCCCATCAGCGAATCGAGCTGACGCGGCCGGCCTTCATCTGGCGCGCACGATGCGGACCGCTGCGTGCGATCAGGATCGAGGACGCGCTCATCGCGTTGAAGCGCTCCCGTCCCACCGCGCACGCCCTGCGCCATCGCCATCCGCACACGGCGTGGGATCTATTGAGATCGCCATTGTGATGCTCGCGGCTGTCGCGATCGCGCCGGCAGGATGTTGGCGTTCAGTCGAAACTGGTTCTGCGGATCGTACTTGCGCTTGATCTGCTGCAGGCGCGGATAGTTGCTGCCGTAGTTCGCGGCCACGCGGCCCTGCTCATCGTCCGTGATGCCATTGACGTAGAAGCCGCTCGTCAGCGGTTCCAGCGACTTCCACGCGTGACGCAGCGTCTCGACGTGCTGGGCATCCTCCGCAGCGTCCGTCCAGCTCTTGCTGATCATGAGCCAATGAGCCGCCGCGCGATTCGGGAACGCGGTCGCGCTGCTCGGCGTGCGCGCGATTGCGCCGCCACTGCTCTGGAGCACGATCGAGAAGCCGCCCGGCGCGGCGCTGGCGAACGTGTCAAGGATGCGTTCGATGACTTGCGGCGTGAGCTCGGAAATGAACCCGGCCTTGCCGTAGAAGCGAATCCCGTGCGCGAGTCGGCGATCGGAGCCCGACTGCAGATCGAGATACAGCATGGCGCCGATGTGATCGAACGCGGGCTTGCCGAACGCGCGCACGGGCGCGAGCACGCGCTCGCCGCGGGCCAGCTCCGCCGACCAGCACGCTTCGAGCGCGATGAGCGGCCCGTCCGGAGTGGAGACCACCGCCGGATCGAGATTGAGCTCGTCGGGGGCGCTCTTCATGAACTCCGCATAGAAGTGCAGCACCTCGCGCGCCTGCGCGAACGGCCAAGCGATGGTGCCGCCCAGGATCGTCGGGTCCATCGCGTGCAGGGCGTACTCGAACGACGTCGCCACACCGAAGTTGCCGCCGCCGCCGCGGAGGGCCCAGAACAGATCCGCATTTTCGTCGGCGCTCGCGGTGAGCAAGCGGCCATCGGCCGTCACCACATCGACCGATCTGAGGTTGTCGCACGCCAGGCCGAAGTGACGTCCGACGCGGCCCATACCACCGCCCAGCGTGAGGCCGGCTGCGCCGGTGTGCGACACCGTCCCCGCGGTGGTGACCAGACCGAACGTGCGTGTTTCGCGGTCCAGATGCTGCAGCAATGCGCCGCCATCGACGCGCGCCAGGCGGCGCTTGGGATCGACGCGCACGCCTTGCATCGGCGAGACGTCGATGACGATACCGCCGTCGCACGTCGACTTGCCGGAGAGGCTGTGGCCGCCGGCCCGCACCGCTGTCAGCAGTTGATGCTCGCGAGCGAAATTCACCGCGAGGATCACGTCGGACGGCGAGGCGCAGCGCGCGATCAGCGCCGGTTGCCTGTCGAACATCGCGTTCCACACGCGCCGGGCCGAGTCGTAGCCGGGTTGATCCGGGAGGAGCACCTGGCCCCGGAAGCGGGCCGCGAGGTCGCGAAGATCGCTTCCGCGCAGGGACGTCATCGTGCCCGCGAGCGTTTTCGCAGGGACTTCCGGCAGCGCAGCCGCCGAAGAATCCGCCAGCAGTCGACGCGCGGGCCAGAGCGCCGCGATCCCGAGAGAGCTCTTGAGAAAATGTCGTCGCTTCATGGCGCAAGTATCGAAGGGTGACCGTAGCGGCGCGCCTGGCTCGCGACTCAGCGCAATGCTGACTGCCGTGAGTCCGAACGGGTGACGAAAGTGAGGGTTCGCCAGGTGGCGGTGCGCGCAGATCGAGGGCCTGGCCTGCCGCGTCCGCGCTGAGCCCGTCGCAGTCGCGCTTGCGGAATCTCGGGAGATCAGTTCCATTAATCGCTCCAATGGAGCACGACACATGAGTGATTCTTCCGAGTATCAGCCCCCCAAGGTGTGGACCTGGAACAAGCCGAGCGGCGGCACGTTCGCGAACATCAATCGCCCGGTCGCGGGCCCGACGCACGAGAAGGAGCTGCCGGTCGGCCGCCATCCGTTGCAGCTCTACTCGCTCGGAACACCGAACGGCGTGAAGGTCACGGTGATGCTGGAAGAGCTGCTGGCTCTCGGACACGCGGGCGCCGAGTACGATGCGTGGCTGATCCGGATCAACGACGGCGAACAGTTCAGCACCGGGTTCGTCCGGGTGAATCCCAACTCGAAGATCCCGGCGCTCGTCGATCGCAGCGGGCCGACGCCGATCCGCGTCTTCGAATCCGGCTCAATCCTGGTCTATCTCGCGGAGAAGTTCGGGGCGCTGCTGCCAACGGACCGTGCCGCCCGGGCGGAATGCTTGTCGTGGCTCTTCTGGCAGGTGGGCAGCGCGCCGTATCTCGGCGGCGGCTTCGGCCATTTCTACACGTATGCGCCGATCAAGATCGAGTACGCGATCGACCGCTTCGCGATGGAGGTGAAGCGACAGCTCGATGTGCTCAATCGCCGCTTGGCCGAGGTCGAGTACATCGCGGGCGATCAGTACACGATCGCGGATATCGCCATCTGGCCTTGGTACGGGCAGCTCGCGAAAGGGCTCGTCTATGGGGCCGGCGAATTCTTGAGCGTGCACGAGTACGCGAATCTACAGCGCTGGGCGGACGCCATCGGCGCGCGGCCGGCCGTGCAACGCGGCCGGATGGTCAATCGAACGACCGGCGACCCGTCGAGCCAGCTTCACGAGCGCCACGACGCGAGCGATTTCGAGACTCGAACTCAGGACAAGTTGGCGCAGGGCAAGAGCGGCTGAAGGACGAAATGCGCTTCTGCAGCGCAGACAACTCACGTACAGCGCAGAAACCTCACGGCGCGGTGGGCGGATCAACGGGCGCGACGCGTCACTCGCGCGCGAGACTCCTTTGATCTCCGACCTGCGACAGTAGCGCTCCGGCGCTCGGCCCACCGCGCACAATCACGGCTCGAAACGCCCTCACGGATCGACGAGGCTCCGTGAGGACGGGATGGCTTGCCCCGAATATTTCCCGGTGGGGCTCATTGCGCGCGCATCCCGTTGACCGACTGCAGCTCTCCTCACTTCGATGAGGCGCGCGACGCTCATGCCGCGGCGACATCTCGTACGACACTCGTCTGACGATCGAATCATCGACGCACCGGCGCCATCCGAGCGCACAGGATTAAACATTTCGTAAGGCTACTGTCACGGCAGGTCTCTAGCTTGTCACCCCAGCCGTCCGGCACGGACGACAGTGACACCAACAACAAAGCGGGATCCGGGAAGCAAGAGAGCGATGGGTATGGGCAGGCCGCATCGGCTCGATACGTAGATGTGTGAACGTGCCCGGTTGCGAAATATTCAGGAGAGTCTCTCATGCGATCGATTTATAAACTTGCCATGGTCGGTGCAGCGCTAGTCGCATCGAGCGCTTACGCCGACGTGCTGTTGCCGAACTCCGGCAATGGCGAGCTCACGCTATTCGTGCGCAACAACACGACGGGCGCGGTCTACGCCCGCGGCTTGGTGCTCACGGTCGACGACATCCTCACGCAGGCCGAGATTCAAGCGGGTGCGTACACCGGCCCCGTGCAGAGCATGGGCTACTCGCTGCCGGCGCCGATTGGGCCGGACGCGAATCTCACGGGCTTTCTCGCCGCGGGCAACGACTTCTCGTGGACTGTGATGGCCGGCGACAGCACGTCGACCCCGGTCAACACGGCCGGCGCGCTGGGCGGTCGCCGTTACGTCGTGACGACGCAGCAAGACCTCGCGGAGTTCCAGGGGCAAATCCCTAACAACAGCAATCTGAACAGCCTGTACGGCAACCTTCAGACCATGCTGGTTGACCTCAACGGGGCCCTGCCGGACGGCTCGGGTACCTCCACCCCGGTGGATGGCCTGTGGGGCAATCCGGGCACGCCGTATGACGCGGATCAGGACTGGTTCGGCGCCGGTCTCCCGGACGCGAACCCGCTCGGCGCGGCTGCGCATCTCTACTTGTTCTCATCGGTCACCGGCGTGAACGCCTCGCTGGCGCGTGTGTACGAAGGCCTGAACCTGCGCCTCACCTCGACGGGAACGCTCGAGAGCGTGGGCGTGCCGTCGGTGCCGCTGCCGCCGGCTCTGTGGTTGCTGGGTTCCGCGCTCGTCGGCGTGACGGGCGTCGCCCGCCGCCGCAATGCCGGAGCGAGCGGGACGGAGCTGGCCGCCGTCCCGGCCTGATCCGCGCGCGACGGTTCCTCGAGTCGATTTGTCTGCTGCGGGCTCGTCCGGCATGGGATGCCGGACGGCCCGTGGATTCGGTAGCGGCTTACCTGGAGAAACTCATGACTCTTTCCAAAATGACCCAAATCGGCGCCGCCGTTGCGGCGCTCCTCGGTGCGAGCTCCGCGTTCGCGCTCGATCAAGCGACCACCAACGCGTCCACGACGACGAAGCTCGTCGCGGCCGGCTCTTCGGCCGCGCGCGATGCGTTCCTCGTGATCATGGCGAACGAGATCTGCGTGCCCAACACGCTCGATGTCTATCGCGCCAACCCCACGACGAACCAGGACTTCCGCGCGTATAGCTGCACGTTGAAGCCCTCCTCGGGCGCGGGCGGCGTTCCGGAGCTCGGCAATGCCGGCGGTAAGAACGTCACGCTGTTCTATCGCAGCGAAGGCGGCTCGGCGTGGGGCGCGGTCTCGATCGCGACCAACACGCAGGTGATGGCCCTCGATACGACGGATGCGACCTGCGCGGCTTCGTCCAGCGCGTCGTTCACGGTCGGCTCGACCACGATCACGGCGCCCACGCACAACTGCAGCGTCACCGGCTACAACATCGCGTCAGACACGCGCACGTCGGGCGCGCTCACGCTGAAGACCGTGGATCTCGGGGTCGGCGACGAAGAGCCGAAGATGTTCACCGGCGCGAACTTCCCCTCGAGCAGCCGTTTCGCGGGCGTCAACACCCCCGCGAGCCAGAACCTCATCAGGAGCCTCAACAAGTCGAGCGGATTCGGCCAGGTGTTCGGCATCCTGCTGAACACGACCGGCCCGAACACGTCGTTGATCTCGAGCCTGACGAAGCAGGACATCGCGTCCATCTTCACGGGCAACTACGTGGATTGGAGCCAGATCCCCGGGCTCTCGCTGCCGGGCGGCCCGATCACCGTCGTCCGCCGCGAGCCCGGCTCGGGCACGCAGGTCGCCGCCGGTGCGTATTTCGCCGGCGTGAACTGCGGTAGCGCGTACACCTTCGTGACGGATTCGGATGCGCCCGGCGCTCCCGACACGGACGGTGTGATCGAAGTCGCCACGACCTCGTCGATGGAGAGCACGGTCGGCGCGACTCCGGACGCGATCGGGTTGAACGTGTACAAGAACCCCGCTCCGGCGAACACGAAGTACGTGCAGATCAACGGCGCGGCGCCCGACCGCACGCTCGTGGCGCGTCCGTACGACTTTGCGTACGAGCTGTCGCTCAGCAAGCGCACGACGCTGGCCGACGCCAGCCCGGTGTTCCCGAGCTCCTTCGCCAACGCGCTGATCGCGATCGCGAAGAAGGGCACGCTGGTTCCGGACGTGGTGTCGGTGTTCGCGATTCCGAGCAGCGCCAGCACCAACGTGCCGGGCAGCACGCAGGCGGGCCGCCCGGTGGCCTTCGGCACGCGCAATGGCAATAGCTGCCTGCCGTTCCAGGGTCTCTAAACTTGCCGATGGAGGGCCGGCCCGCGAGGGTCGGCCCTTTTGGCCCGTCACAAAAACAAAAAGAACCGTTGCAATACTCCCGCGACGGGCGGCCCCGAGAAGGCCGGTCACTTTCTCGTTGAGACGGGACCCAGAACATGTCGTACCTCGCGCGTCGGCGCGGAAGCATCGCTGCCGCGCTGCTCGGCTCAGTCGTCTGTCTGCCAGTGCTCGGCGCCTCGGATTCAGGCGCGCCGGCCGAAGCCCGCTTCGATGTGCTCGAATATCGCGTGCTCGGCAACACACTGCTGCCGCAGATCGACGTCGAGCGCGCCGTCTATCCGTTTCTCGGCCCGGATAAATCGATCGAGGACGTGCAGGCGGCGCGCGCGGCGCTCGAACAGGCGTACCACGCCGCAGGTCGCGGCACGGTGTACGTCGACGTGCCCGAACAGAATGTCGAGGGCGGCATCGTTCGCCTGAAAGTGACTGAAGGTCGGCTGCGGCAAGTGCGCGTGCAGGGCGCACGGTACTTCTCGGGCAGACAGATTCGCGCGGCCCTGCCGGCCGCCGAAGCGGACACCGCGCCGGATTTGCCGGCCCTGCAGCACCAGATCTCCATCCTCAACACGCAAACGCCGGATCGCGCCGTCGTTCCCGTGCTCAAGGCAGGTCCGGTGCCCGGCACCGTGGACCTGATGCTCAAAGTCAACGACCACTTGCCGTTGCACGGCTCGCTCGAAGTCAACAATCAGTACACCGCGGATACCTCGCAGCTCCGCGCGCTCGCCAGTCTGAGCTACGACAATCTCTTCAATCGCCTCGACAGCATTTCGCTGCAGTATCAGACGAGCCCGCAGGAGTTGAGCGAGCTGAGCGTGCTGGTCGCGAGCTACACGCACTATCTCGGCGAAGGGCGCCGCCTCGCGCTGTACTTCGTGGACTCCGACAGCGACGTGGCCTCCCTCGGCACGCTCGCGGTGTTGGGTAAAGGCAAGGTCTACGGCTCGCGCCTGATCCTGCCGCTCGTCAACAGCGCGGAGTCGTCGCACACGCTGACGCTCGGGGTGGAGTACAAGGACTTTCTCGAGAGCATCGCGCTCGACGACGACTCCTCGTTCCGCACGCCCATCGGCTACGTCAATCTGTCGCTCGGCGAGTCCGGCGTGTGGCGCTGGGACCGGTTGCAGCTCACCGAGAGCTCATCGTTCAACTTCGGCCCGCGCGGCCTCGGCAACTCCTCGCGGGAGTTCGCCGACAAGCGCTTCAAAGGGCGGCCGAACTACTTCTACTTCCGCGGCAACATCGCCGTGCGCAAGCTCCTGTACCGGGACTTCTCGCTGCTCGCGAGCCTCGCGGGTCAGTATTCTCTCGAGCCGATCATCGGCAACGAGCAGTTCGCGATGGGCGGCGCGGACGGCGTGCGCGGCTATCTCGAGGCCGAGGCGCTCGGCGACATCGGCGCGAAGGCCACTTTGCAGCTCGAATCGCCCGCGTGGTCGCTGTTCGACGGTAAGACGCAGACGACCGGCTTCATCTTCTATGACGCCGGGCGGGTATCGACCATCGAGCCGCTGCCCGACGAAGGCCGCAACGAGGATCTGCGCAGTTGGGGCGTGGGCTTCAACTTCAACGCCTTCGACCATTTCAGCGCCTCGCTCGCGTGGGCGGATCCGCTCGTCGACGGCTCGCGCACCTTGGCGGGGGACTCCCGCATTCTCTTTGTCGTTCGCTCGAGCTGGTAAGGACCTATGGATCAACGGATCAGCCTCGTCCTGACGGCGGCGGCTCTGGAAGTCGCCGCGGGCGCCGGACATGCCGCCGAGTTGCCCGTCGCGTGCGTCGGCGGCTCTTGCGGACCGAACATTGGATTCGTCACGTCCGGACAGGCCAGCGCCATCAGTGCGGGCAACACGCTCACGGTGACTCAGAGCACCGACAAAGCCATTCTGAATTGGCAGAGCTTCAACATCGGCGCCGATGGACGCGTCACGTTCAAGCAGCCCGGGGCATCGTCGGTCGCGCTCAACAAGATCTACGACGCCGCACCGAGCCGGATCTTCGGCGCGCTCGAAGCGAATGGTCAGGTCTATCTCGTCAACCCGAACGGGATGCTGTTCGGTGCGACGGCGCAGGTGAAAACCGCTGGCCTGCTCGCATCGACGCTGAACATGGACGACTCCGTGTTCGACGGCGGCATTCTGTCTGCCGTGCAGAAACACGAGGCGGCCTTGAAGGCGGCGGTCGGACCCGATGGCAAAGTGCTCTCGGGCGATCTCGTCGTCGAGCAGGGCGCGCAGATCGCGACGACGGGCGCGGGCGGACGCATTCTGCTCGCGGCCCCGGATGTCGAGAACAAGGGCACGCTCACCGCGCCGGATGGGCAGGTGATTCTCGCGGCGGGCGAGAAGATCTATCTGAGCTCGAGCTCGGATGCGTCGCTGCGCGGCTTGCTCGTGGAAGTCGATGGCGGCGGCGAAGCCGCGAACCGACTCAGCGGCAACATCAGCGCAGCGCGCGGCAACGTGTCGCTCGTGGGTCTCGCGGTGAACCAGGAGGGCCGCGCCACCGCGACGACGAGCGTGTCGGCCAACGGCAGCGTGCGTCTACTCGCGCGCGACACCGTGTCGATCCGCAACGATTCGAGCGGTGTCGTGCTCGACACGGCTCGCACCGGCACCGTCGAGCTCGGAGCGCACAGCTCCATCAGCATCCTGCCCGAGTTGGCCGATACGACGACCGCGGTCGACGATCAGAAGCAGAATCCGTCGACCGTCGAGATCATGGGCCGCAACGTCACGCTTCGCGGCGGCACGCAGATCGTCGCGCCTGGCGGCGCCGTCAACATCACCGCACTGTCGAACCCTTCCGCGCCCGCGGGTGGCTACGATCCGGACTCGCGCGTGCGCATCGAAGACGGCACGACGATCGACGTTTCGGGAAGCGATGTGACGTTGCCCGCCTCCCGCGCCGTCGTCGCGGTGGAGCTGCGGGCGAACGAGCTGAAAGACTCGCCCGTACAGCGCGACGGCTTTCTGCGCGGCAAGACGGTGTACGTCGACGTGCGCACGGGTACGCCGCTCGCGGACGTCTCCGGCGCCATCGCGGCGATTCCGAAGAACATTGCCGAGCGCACATCCAAAGGCGGCACCATCTCGATCAATTCGCAGGGCGATGTCGGTGTGGCCCAAGGCGCGAAGATGGACGTGTCGGGCGGCATCGTCACGTACGCGCCCGGCGTCGTGCAGACCACACAGCTCATCGGCGCCGACGGCAAGATCGTCGACATCGGCAGCGCCGATCCGAACAAGCAGTATGTCGGGCTGGTGAATCCGACCGTTCAATTGACGTACGACCGCTGGGGCGTGAAGGAGAACGTGCGCGGCCCCGGCACAGGCAACTTCGTCGACAGCTTCTTGCAGGGCGCGGACGCCGGCATGCTGCAGTTCGCCGCGCCGAATATGGTGTTGAGCGGCACCTTCAAGGGCGAGGTGTATCAGGGTCCGCTGCAGCGGAATGCGAAGCTAGCCGCCGCCGGCGGTACGCTCGTCATTGGCACGCCCACGCCGCCCACCTCAACCCCTGGCGACTATCGCGCGCCGTCCGTCACGTTCGTGAATCAGGCGCCGAGCGATCCGCTCGACGAAGACGAGCCGATCGTCAACGGCGAGCAAGGGCTCGCGCTGTCCACGGACTATTTGACGGCCGGCGGCTTCACCTCGACGCGGATCTACAGCAACGGCACGGTCACGGTGCCGGCGTCCACACCGCTCGATCTCACGCCGGGAAGCGCTTTCAGCGTGTTGGCGCGCCGCGTGAACGTCGACGGCAACATCACCTCGCTCGGCGGCACGATCGATCTGACCTCGGACCGCACGATCGGCATCGCGGATGTCGAGCTGCCCGATGCCGGCGTGTTTCTCGGCGCGAACGCGGTGCTCAACGTCAGCGGCCTCTGGACGAACGACCTCATCGACAACACGCACCCCATTCGCGTCGATGCCGGCAGCATCGCGCTGAACGCGAAGACGTTCTTCGACGATCAGGCGAGCCACGACGTCGCCGCGACCCTCTCGCTCGGTGACAACTCGCAGTTGATTGCCAACGGCGGGGCGTGGCTCAAGTCGAATGGCTCGCTGGCCGCCGGCAAGGGCGGCAGCATCAGCTTGAATGCGCAGCGCGCGAACCTGACCGACGGCGTCGTCGAGATCGGCGAGAACGTCGGTCTGCAAGGCTTCGGCGTGCTGGGCGCGAGTGGCGGAAAGCTCACGTTTACGGGCGCGCGCATCGATATCACACACGGCTCGGAGTGGGCGGCCGCGCAGCGTTTCGACTCGACCGAGAAGACCAGCGCGAGCGCGATTCAGTTGGGCGACGAGCTGTTCTCGGGACACGGATTCACGACGTTCAACATCATCGCGGACGGAACTCCGTTCGTACCGGAGGCGACTTCGCCCCCGTTGGAGACGTCGACGAACGTGCTGACGGTGAAGTCGGGCAGCATCATCGACACTCGGACGAACGTTATCGCGCTCGCTGCGGATCTCACGACTCGCGCGAGCGGCGGCACGATCGACGGCTTCAGCGCGCTGACTACGCCGCTGGAATGGAACCGGCCCGCATCGTCGGTCACGTTCAGCGCGCAGCCGCGTGTGACCACCAAAACCGAGCTCGGCCAGGTCACGGTCGAGTCGAACGCCGTCATTCGCGGTCCCGCGCGTTCGTCGTTCACGTTTGAGTCCCCGGGGGGCGTCACGCTCGCCGGGCAAATCGTCACGCCGGGCGGCACGATCACGGCCGGCATCACGCCGGGACCGACGGAGAGCCTCGACCCGGGCTACATTCCCGATCTGCGCATCAACGTCACGTCGACCGCGATCCTCGACGCGTCGGGCACGACGCTGCTGCGGCCGAACGATTCGGGCTTGCAGGTCGGCGACGTGCTCGCCGGCGGAGCGATCAATCTGATCGCGCAGCGCGGCTCGGTCGATCTGCAACGAGGCTCGAAGCTCGATGTCTCGGGAACGTCCGGGGTGCTCGACATCGCGGACGCTCGCTCGGCAACGGGTTACACGAGACAGACAGTCGCGAGCGCCGCCGGCGACATTACGCTGCACGCGCCCGAGTCGATCCTGATCGCGGGCGATCTCGCGGCGCACGTCGGCACCGGCGACACGATCGCCGGTCGCGCCGCCGGCGGATCGCTGACTGTTGAGCTGACGCGCGATTCACAATTCCAGGCCCCCGATCCCGCGGTCATCGGCACGTTTCCGACGGCGACCCGCACGATTCGCATCGTGCCGGACGCATTCACTGGGTCGAGTCTGCCCGACGGCCAGGCGATCCTCAGCATGGATCGCATCGAGGCGAGCGGCATCGATTCGCTGACGCTGCGGGCGAGCGATTTCTCCGCGATCGGCTCGGGCGGCCAAGTGAGCTTCGATGCGGGCGTGAATCTCGCGCTCGGCCGGCAGCTCATCGTCGATTCGCCGGTCATCGACATCGCGGCGGGCGATGCAGTGAAGGTCTCCGCACCGTATGTCGCGCTCGGCTATTCGCACGAGCCCGGCAGCGTTCTGCCGACCGCCACCCCCGGCTTCGGCCGACTCGATGTGAGCGCGGGCCAGCTCGATTTGATCGGCACGCTCGCGTTCCAACGAGTAGGTCACGCGACGCTGTCGAGCAGCGGCGATCTCAGGCTGGTCGGCGTGATCGATGGCGCTGCAAGCACGGGGCGCCTCGATGCGTCGGGCGAGCTCACGCTCGCGGCCGCGCGCATCTATCCGACGACGTTGACCGACTACACGGTGAATGTCGCGGGAGATAAAAAGAACACGCTGCGCATCGCCCAGAACGGTACCTCCCCGGGGGCGCCGCTGTCGGCTGCCGGCTCGTTGCATCTCTCGGCTGATGAAATCGTTCAGGGCGGCACGCTGCTCGCGCCGTTCGGCAAGATCGCGCTCGATGCCACCGACTCGGTGGAGCTGCTCGCGGGCAGTACCACGTCGGTGTCGGCAAAAGATGCGCTGATTCCGTTCGGCAGCATTCAAGTCGGCTCCGGCACGGAGTGGGTCTACACGCTCGGCGGCAACGTCATCGCGCAGGATGCGATTCCCGAGCGCAACGTGAGCATCTCCGCGCCGGACGTGAGCATGGCCAGCGGCTCGACGGTGGATGTGAGCGGCGGCGGCGATCTCTATGCGTATAGCTGGACGCCGGGTACGGGCGGCTCGAAGGATGCGTTGGCGGCAAGTGAAACGCCGGGCCTGTATGCCGTGATCCCCGGATTCGCTGGCCTCGGTACTGGCGATCCTCAGGAATATCTCAGCTCCGATCTGCAAGTCGGCGACAGCGTCTATCTCGGCGGCGGCGGTGGGCTCGATGCGGGCGTGTACACGCTGCTGCCAGCGCGCTATGCGTTGCTGCCCGGCGCGTATCTGGTGCACGCCGTCTCGGGCTTCAACGATTTGCAGCCCGGCAAGACCGTGTCGCTCCCCGATGGCTCGACGGTCGTCGCGGGGTATCGCACATTCGCGAACACAGCGCTCGGCGACACGCGCTATTCCGGCTTCGCGGTCAACTCCGGCAGCTTCGGCCGGAAGATGGCGACGTACGAAGACTTCAAGGCGTCCGAGTTCTTCCCGGCGCAGGCGGCGCTGTCGGATTCCAAGGCGCGCACCGCGCTCCCGGCGGATGCCGGCGCGCTCTCGATCGCCGTGACGCACTCGCTCGCGGCGAACGGCAATGTGCGCACGTCGGCGGGCGAGGGCGGACGCGGGGCATCGATCGACATCTCGGCGTCGCATCTCGAGGTGACGAGCGGGCAGCAATCGTCGGCTTCTGAGAATGCCGTGCAGATCGACTCTGCCGTGCTCGCAAGCTGGAATCCGGGCAGCCTGCTGCTCGGGGGCAAGCGCGCGAGTGACGGCAGTATCGCTGTGACCGCCGACACCATATCGTTCCTCTCGGGCTCGGCGCTGTCGCTCAACGAAGTCGTGGCCGTCGCCAACGACGGGATTACGGTCGCGTCCGGTGCGCAGGTGAGCTCGAAGTCTGCGGGTACGTCGGACCCTGCACCGGTGCTCACCGAATCGCAATTGAAACTCACGGGTGACGCCGCGGTTCTGGCGCTTTCCGATACGTCCGATTTCACTGTCGATCGTACGGATGGCACGGATACAGGCGGAGGCCATGTCGAGGTGGCCACGGGTGGTCGCGTGGCTTCGCGCGGCGCGCTGCTTCTCGATGCGCCCGATGGCGCCCAGCTCAACGGCACGTTTGACGGCCTCGGCGCCACTTGGACGCTGGCCAGCCGGCGGGTTGCCTTGGCCGATGAGACGGTCGACGGCGGGATCACGTTGACCTCCTCGCTACTCGATGCGCTCCAACAAGGTTCGGCCGTGCGTCTGCAGAGCCGTGGCGCGATCGACTTCATGACGTCCGTGAGTCTCGGCAACGCAGCTGACCCGAATGCGTCCTTGCTGAAATCGCTGACATTGTCGGCGGCCACGCTGGGCGCGAGCGATACGGTCACCGTCGATCTCGCTGCGCAATCCATCGTGCTCGCCGGGAAGGCGACGGACACGGACTCTCCGCTCGCGACGGGCGCGGCGACGCTGCGCCTGACGGGCGCGGACGTCGAAATTGAGGATGGCGCGCTCAACCTCGCCGGCTTCGGCGCCACGACGTTGCGCTCGACCGGCGCACTGATCGCCAAAGGCGACTCGACCCTGCGGACTCCGGGCGCGCTCGAATTGAGCGCGGGCCGCATCACGACGGGCACCGGCGCGGAGGCGTCCTTCGAAAGCGGCGACATCGTGCGCGTCACGCGCGCCGGCGCCGATCCGGGCGCGAGCGCCGCGATGGAGTTGGGCGGCGCGCTCTCGATTTCCGGCAAGCAAGTCGAAGTGAGCGGCAACATCGTGTTGCCTTCCGGGCAGATTTCGCTGCGGTCGGACGGCGATCTGTCCATCCTGACCGGCGCGACATTCGATGTGAGCGGCGTCGACGTCACGGCCGGCGGACGTACGGTCAGCTCTTCGGGCGGTCTGATCGACATGATCGCCGGCGGCACGCTCACCGCCGCAAGCGGTGCGCTGCTGAATGTGAGCGGCGGCGGCGATCAAAACGGCGGCGCGCTCTCGCTCGAAGCGAAGGGCGAAGTCAGTATCGAAGCCACCTTGAGGGGCACGGCGGGTGCGTCAGCGCGCGGCGCGTCCGTGCTGCTCGAGGCGGACAGCCTGCGCGATTTCGCCAGCCTGAACAGCCTGCTCGAAGCCGGCGGCTTCGCCGAGCGACGCGCGATTCACGTGACGCGCGGCGATCTCGAGCTCGCGCGCGGCGCGACCCTCACCGCGCGCGACGTGGAGCTGACGACGGATGAAGGTTCGATCCGCATCGCCGGAACCATCGATGCGGATTCCGACAACGCGCGCGGCGTCATCAACTTGTTCGCGGGCGGGAACATCACTCTGCAGAACGGCGGCGTGCTGCGATCCGAAGGCGCCGCTGGTCTGGGCCGCGGCGGCTTGATCACACTCGGCTCGTCGAATGGCTTCGTGAGCCTCCTCGGTGGCTCGACGATCGACACGCTGGGCGCCAACGAGAACGGCCATGTCCTCCAGCGTGCCAACGTCGTCACCGAGCCGGGCGGCAACGAGGAGGTCGCCGTTGGCAGTCTCGCGGCGGGCACGTTCACCGGCGTCGGCAGCGTCACCGTCGAACCCGTGATCGCCGTCGATGACGCGCCATCGTTCCTCACGAGCGCTGACCTCGAGGTCTACCGCCAGAGGCTCGACACGTTCGCGGCCGCGATTCCGGACATTCGCGCGCGGCTTGGCGCCCCGGCGGAAACTCCTTTGCACATACAGCCGGGAGTCGAGCTGCGGGTAAACGGGGACGTCACCCTCGATGGCGGCGTTGATTTCAGCACCTGGCGCTTCGGCGATCAGCGCGAGGCCGGCGCCTTGACGGTGCGCGCCACCGGCTCGATCACCCTCTCGAACGGCACGATTTCCGACGGCTTCAAAGCGACCGGCACCGGCGCGGCGACGCGGCTCGACCCGCTGAGCGAGCGCTCGACGACGCTGCGTTTCGCAGCGGGCGCCTCGCTCGCGAGCGCCAATCCGCTGGCGGTCGATCGTTCGCTCGCGGGCGACATCACGATTCAGGACGCGACGGTGCGCACGGGCACCGGCGACCTGCTGTTCAGCGCGGCCCGCAACATCAACTTCACGACGACTTCCGACGCAGCGTTCGCCACGGTGTATACGGGCGGCCAGCTCGACGCGAACCTGCCCGGTTTCGCTGACACGCGGAGTCGCATCTTCATGGCGATGCCCACCGGCGGCGGCGCACTCACGCTCGACGCCGGCGGCGACATCGTCGGCAACGACGTGTCGCAACCCGTGACCGCGTGGCAGCGGCGGGTCGGCAACGACACGGATCCGGTGCGCTGGGGCGTCGAGGTGCAGCAGTTCCATTGGAATGCGGGGACGCTCGGCGGGGGCGATCTCACGATTCGTGCAGGCGGCGACGTGCGCGAGATCGCTGCCGCGACGGCCGACTCGGGTTACCAGAGCTCGCAGACGGTGCTGAATCGCGGCCAAGGCGGTGTGATGACGATCGATGCCGGCCACGACGTTGCCAGCTCGCTGCTGCACATGACGGCCGGCGTCAATCGCATCCAGGCCGGCGGATCGCTGGCGCGCACGCGTGCATCGGAGTTCGGCGACATGCTCGGCAGTGTGCTTTCGATCGGCGACGCGCAGGTCGATATCACCGCGCGCGGCGATGTGTTCCTCGAGTCCGCGTTCAATTCGACGATGCTGAAGCAGATCGGCACGAATCAGGTGCAGAACCTTCCGTCGTACTTCTTCACGTACGGCGAACGATCCGCGCTCGACGTGCAGAGCATGGGCGGGGATGTGAATCTCGCGGCGGACAGCGACCGGCTGAAGGCGCTGCTGGGCGAAAGCATCGTGGATGGCTCGGGCGCGGGCTTGCTCACGATGTTGCCCGCTAGCGTGTCGTTGCGCTCGCTCTCGCATGACGTGAAACTCGGCGGGACACCGTTCATGTACGCGTCGGACAGCGGTCAGCTCGATCTCTTCGCCGCGCGCGATGTCGCTTCGAACGCGCTGCTGCAAATGCTGGACAGCGCACCCCGCGCGCTGCCGACACCGCTGAATGCGCTTCCGAACACCGTTGATCTGCTGAGCCAGACGCCGAGCGCGCGCCACGTCGACGATGCGCAACCCGCGCTGATCTCAGCCGGCCGCGATGTGCTTGCCGGCCAGTACGTCTTGCCGAAGGCCGCGCGCGTCACCGCCGATCGCGATGTCGTCGACCTGATTCTGCGCAATCAGAATCTCCAGCCGGACGCGCAGACGCTGGTCTTTGCGGGGCGCGACATCGAGTTCCCCACCAACAACAACGGCCGTTTCGAACTGGGCGGACCGGGTCGGCTCGATGTCATTGCCGGACGCAACGTCGATCTCGGCTTCTCGCAGGGCATCTCCACGACCGGTCGGCTGGCCAATGCCGCGATCGAGAGCGAGCAGGGCGCCGATGTGACGGTGCTCGCTGGTGTCTTACCCGAGTACGACCCGCAGACGAAGGTGGCGCCGCAAACCCTCACCGACTTCTTCACCGAGCTGGTGCGGGCCGGCCGCGAAGCGAACACGGATCCCTCGACGAACTTCGCACGCGGCTATGCGGCCATCGATAAGCTCTTCCCAGGCAGCCGCGATACGGGCGACGACAAGCAATCTCCATACTCGGGAGATGTGCTGCTTGCGTTCAGCCGCATCTACACGCTGGCGGGCGGCACGATTTCGCTGCTCGCGCCGGGCGGACACGTCGACGTGGGGCTTGCCGTGCCGCCGGCCGGCGCGCCGACGCGCCTGCCTTCCGAGCTCGGCATCGTCGCGCAGGGCGCGGGCGACGTGCGGATCTTCGCGGACGGTGACGTGCTGGTGAATTCCTCACGCGTGTTCACCTTGGGCGGGGGTGATATCGCGATCTGGTCGACGACCGGCGACATCGACGCGGGCCGCGGCTCGAAGTCGTCCGTGTCCGCGCCGGCGCCGACGATCACCGTCGACGACAAGGGCAACGTGTCCGTGAATTTCGCGGGCGCCGTGGCGGGCAGTGGTATCCGTTCGATCGTCACCAACCCGGCCGTCAAGGCGGGCGACGTCGATCTCATTGCGCCACAGGGCATCGTGAATGCCGGTGACGCCGGTATCGGTGCGGCGGGCAATCTGAACGTCGCCGCACAGCAGGTCGTCGGCCTCGACAACATTCAAGTGGGCGGGAGTTCCGCGGGCGTTCCGGCCGAAGTGAGCAATCTCGGCGCCTCGCTGTCGAGCGTCTCGGCCGTCGCGAGCAGCGCGTCGTCTGCTTCGAGCGCCGCAGTCACCGAAACGGCGAGCACGCAGCAGCCGCCGTCGCTCGCGGACGCCGCTTTGGGTTGGCTCGACGTGTTCATCGAAGGCTTCGGTGCCGAAGTGTGCAAGCCGAGCGACGCGGAATGCTTGAAGCGCAGTACGACGGCGCATTGAGCGGCATCGCGACCTGCTCTTTTTCATATGACTGTCTCATCAGCGTCATGAATTACGTTCAATCTGCACCGAATTCGAGACTTGGACGGTGCAGGGGACAATCTCATGGCTATAAGAATGAGTGTGGCGGCCGCGGCGATCGTTGCAGGGGTCGCGTTCGCGTGGGTGGAACCGGCGGCAGCCGCCGTCATCAGCTACTCGACGACCGCTGACGGTACGACGGGTCCCGGCACCGTCAACGCGCTCGCGGTACCCGGTTCGTACGGCTACTTCAATCAGTTCACCGCGCCGACAACGCCACTCTCGCAGGCGCCGGGATATGGCTTCTACGACGATCTGGTCTTCAGCATCACGGGCGCCGAGGCGAATTCGCTCACCTCGACGATCAGCCTCGACAATCTGATCGGCATCAGCGATCTGCAAGTGCGTCTGTACAGCGCGAGCCTGAACCCCAACCTGCCGGTGTTCGGTGCGCCGGTGGGCGGCGCTATCGATGCATGGAGCACGGCCATCAACGCTTCGCCCGGCGCAACGGAGACGATCGCGGTGCTGCCGGAAACGACGCTCGAGCCCGGCACGTACGTGCTCGAGATCCGCGGTAACGTCACCGGAACGAATGGTGGCAGTTATTCCGGCGTGTTGAATCTGGCGCCCGTGCCGCTCCCCGCGGCATTCCCGTTGCTGCTGTCCGGTGTCGGCGTGCTCGGTGTGATCCGGCGCTCGCAACGAGACCGTCACACGCGCAGCCAATAATGCGTTCCCTCGACAGGGGACGCGGTCGTTCACTACTACATGACGTGCATTCGCCCAGGCGCGGTCGTCGCGCTGTTGTGTTTCGTATTGGTCGGACTCGGAGCTGCGCCCGGCGCGCGCGCGTGGTGGAACGATGACTGGGCGTTCCGCAAGGACATCACACTCGATCTCTCCAAGAGCGGCGCCGACATTCCGGGGAGCCCGGCGGATGTGCCGGTGCTCATCCGGCTGAGTCTCGGGAACTTCGGCTACTTCGGTGACACGGCGCCCGACGGCGGCGATCTGCGCTTCGTCGCGGGCGATGACAAGACGCCTCTCCGGCACCGGATCGAGCGGTACGACCCTCAAGCGCAACTTGCATTCATCTGGGTGGAGGTGCCGCGCCTGACCGGCGGCGTGAACACCGACAAGATCTTTCTCTACTACGGCAACAAGAGCGGTAAGGCCGGCACGCCGTCCGGCATCTACGACACGCACATGGCGCTCGTGTATCACTTCGGGCCGCCGGCCACGAGCCCGCAGGACGCGACGGACTACAAGACCGAGCCCGCGGCGTTCTCAGCCGAAGTGACGCCCGCATCGTTGATCAACGCGGGCGTGCGCTTCTCCGGATCGCAAGTGATCTCCGTGAAGCCCTCGAGCGCCGTGCGTCTCGTGCCGGCGAACGGGTTCACGCTTTCCACGTGGGTGCGCACCGCCGGCCCCCAGCAGCGCGCATACGTTGCGGCGCTGGAAGACGGCGGCAAGTCGCTGATCCTCGGTCTCGACGGCACGCGCGCGTTCGCGCAGATCGACGGCGGCACGGGCCCCGTGTCGGTGGACGCGGAGTTCGCGACGGGCGACTGGCATCACCTCGCCGTGCGTGCCGCCGCAGGGACGCTGACGCTGCTGATCGACGGCGTCGAGGCGGCCAACGCGAAAGCGACGCTGCCCGAGATCGGTGGCACGCTGACGATCGGCGGCTCTGCGCAGGGCGGCCACAACTTCAGCGGCGAGCTGGACGAACTGCAGGTGTCGAACGTCGGACGCAGCACCGACTGGCTTCGCGCGGCCGCCGTCAGCCAAGGGATAGTCGCGCCGCTCGTCGTGTACGGCGGCGATATGCAGAAGGACAGCGGCGCGAGCGAGTCCTACTTCTCGTCGACACTGCGCAACGTCACGGTCGACGGCTGGGTGGTGATCGGCATTCTCGCGGTGATGTTCGTGGCGTCGCTGCTGATCATGCTGTCCAAGATGCTCTTCCTGAATCGCGTCGCGCGCGGCAACGCGCTGTTTCTCGCGCAGTTTCACAAGCTGAAAGAAGATCCCGCCGCGCTCGAAAAGCGTCTCGGCCAGCAGCCGGGCGCCGCCGCCGACCGATCGGTGTTCGAGAGCGACGGCGCATCCGAAGAGTTCGGCGGCTCGACGATCTATCCGCTCTATCATCACGGCATCCTCGAAGTCATGCGGCGTCTGGAAGGACAGGCCGCGGGCGCGGATCGCGTGCGATCGCTCTCGGCCCAGTCGATCGAAGCGATTCGCGCCACCCTGGATGCGTCGCTCGTGCGCATGACGCAGAAGCTCAGCGCGCGGATGGTATGGCTGACGATCTCGATCGCCGGCGGGCCGTTCCTCGGTCTGCTCGGCACCGTGGTCGGCGTAATGATCACGTTCGCGGCGATCGCGGCCTCGGGCGAAGTGAACATCAACGCCATCGCGCCGGGCACCGCCGCCGCGCTGGTGGCGACCGTCGCCGGCCTCGGCGTCGCGATTCCCTGCCTGTTCGGCTACAACTACCTGAACACGCGGGTGCGCGAGATCACCGCCGACATGCGCGTGTTCGTCGACGAATTCGTGACGCGCATCGCCGAAACCTATTCCTGAGGAGAGTGCGATGGCAGCGGCCGGGAGCGGCGATAAGGACGTCTACGACGAGATCAACATCACGCCGATGCTCGATCTCGCGTACGTGCTGCTCGTCATTTTCATCATCATGACGACGGCGACGGTCCAGGGAATCAAGGTGAATCTGCCGAAGGCCAGCGCGCAGCCGAGCCTTGCGGAGAACAAGACCAAAGCCATCTCGATCACGGCCGACGGCACGATCTACCTCGACACGTTTCCCGTCACCCTGCCGGAGCTGGAGAACCTGCTGCGGCAGTACAAGGCGGCGAATCCCGAGCTGCCGGTCATCATCAAAGCCGACGCGTCCATTCCGTACCAGCGCGTCGTGGACGTGCTCGATCTCGTCGGCCGGCTCGAGATCACGCAGCTCGGGCTCGTGACGCAGAAGCTCGTCAAGTAGGGCGCGGCGTCGTGGATGCGAAACGCGCGGCGACCGTGAAGTTCGCGCTCAGCGCGGCGCTGATCATCGTGCTGTTCGGCGTGGGTGCGGTACTGTTCGTTCGCCACATGATCCTGACGGCGGCGGTGCCGCAGAAGAAGGTCGTGCAGGAAATACACGTGATCCGGCCGCCGCCGCCGCCGGAGACACCTCCGCCGCCGCCACCGCCGCCGGAAGAACATGTAGACGTTCACGAGCCCGAGCCGCAGCCCGATCCGGCGCCGTCTGACGAGCCGCCGCCGGCCGAGCAACTCGGCCTCGATGCCGAAGGCGGCGCGGGCAGCGATGGCTTCGGGCTCGTCGGGCGCAAGGGCGGGCGTGATCTGCTTGCCTCCGGCGGCAGCGCGTACGCGTGGTATGCGGGCGTGCTCAAGGGCGCGATCGCCGATTGTCTCGACGACGACGCAGCCGTGCGCAAGGGCGGCAGCTATTCGGTGCTCGTGCAGCTCTGGCTGCGCGCGGACGGATCGATCGAACGCGCGCACCTCGCGCAGTCCACGGGCGATCGCGATCGCGACCGCGCGCTCGAAACCGCGTTCGAACGCCGCTGCCGGACCGCGCAGCCGCCGCCGGCGGACATGCCTCAGCCGGTGAGCGTCCGCATCGCATCCCGCACTTGATTTGCCCGCACAACAACTTACGAGAATCGATCGGACCTTCTGTCATGCCGCGTCAGTCGAAACGAATCCTCGCGCTCGCCGTGCTCTCACCGTTGGCCGCGATCCAGGCCGCCTCCGCCGCGCAATCCGCCGAAGAGCGGAGTCTCAGCGAGCTGCGCAACACGGTGATCAATCTGCTGGAGACGCTCGTTGAGAGAGGCGTGGTGACACGCGAGCAGGCGCAGGCGATGGTCGCGAGCGCGCAAGCCAAGGCGGCGAGCGAGGCTGCGGCCGCAGCCGCGGCGGCGGAGGCGCAAGAGAAGGCCGACGCCGGTGCCGTGCGCGTGCCGTACGTCCCGGAGATCGTCAAAGAGGAAATCCGCAAGCAGGTGGTGGCGGAAGTCACGCCGCAGATTACGCAGGGCGTGATCGAAGAAGCGAAGGCGGATCGCTTGGGCGTGCTCGGGGCGATGCCGGACTGGGTTCAGCGCATGAAGTGGAGCGGTGATGTGCGCGTCCGCGGTCAGGGCGACCTGTTCGCGTCGGACAACCTGCCACAAACGTATCAGGACGTGAACGCCATCAACAGCAAAGGCGGGATCCAAAAAGCCGGCGCGCTCGGGGCGTTTCTCAATACGACCGAGGATCGCGCGCGGCTGCGCGCGCGCCTGCGGCTCGGGTTCAACGCGGAGCTCGGCTGGGGCTGGTCGCTCGGCGGGCGCTTGGCCACCGGCAATCTCACGGATCCAGTCTCGACCAATCAGACGCTCGGCACCTACGGCGCGCGCTATCAGACCGGACTCGATCTCGCGTACCTGGGGTGGCTGGGGAGGAGTAGCACCGGCCGGCACGCGCTGAGTGTATCGGCCGGCCGCATTGCGAATCCGTGGCTCTCGACCGACCTCGTGTGGGATCCGGATTTGACTTTCGACGGTGTGGCCGCGAGCTATCGGCTCGGCCTTGCGCGCGACGATCCCGATTCGCACTACGTGTTCCTCACCGCGGGGGCCTTTCCGCTGCAGGAAATCGAGCTGTCGAAGAACGACAAGTGGCTGTACGGGGCGCAGCTCGGCGTGCACTGGAAGTTTTCCGGCGGCAGCGGTCTGCGCCTCGGGCTTGCCTACTACGACTACGAAAACATCACCGGCCGGCGCAATACGCTCGATAGCAATCTGCTGGACTACACGGCGCCGCCGTTCGTGCAGAAGGGCAATACGCTGTTCGACATCCGCGTCGACTCCGACGTGGACCCGAACACCAGCAATTTGCTGGCGCTTGCCGCGGCCTATCGGCTCGCCGACGTCACGATTGCGTACGACTGGAAACTGTCGCCGAGCTACCGCCTGTCCATCACGGGCGATGCGGTCCGCAACATCGGGTTCGACGAGGCGCAAGTTGCCGCGCGCGTCGGCGGCCCCGTGCCCAAACGCGACACGGGCTACCAGGCTGAGATCAGCTTCGGCACGAGCGCGCTCGGCATGCACGGCGGGTGGCGGGCGTTCTTCGGCTACAAGTACCTCGAGAGCGACGCGGTGCTCGATGCGTTCACGGACTCCGACTTTCATCTCGGCGGCACCAACGCGCAGGGCTATTTCATCGGCGCGGATTACGCGCTCACGCCGCGGGTGATCACGCGTCTGCGCTATCTGAGCGCCAACGAGATCGATGGCCTGCCGTTCGGCGTCGACGTTCTCCAGCTCGATTTGACGGCGCAGTTCTGAGGAGCACGCTCATGAATCGATCCGTGCAACTGGCGGTAATGCTGTCGCTTTGCCTGGCCGCACACGCTGTCTCGGCGCAAACCGCCCGCAGCGGCGGCTCCGCCGGCGCCAACGCGCAAATCGTCCAACAGCTCCAGCAGCTCGCCGCCGAGCGCACGGCGCTGCAGGCTGAAAACGAGCGCTTGAAGCGCGAGCTCGCCGAGGCGCAGAAGCAGCGGGACCTCTTGCAATCCAGCCGCGAGGCCCTCGATCGCAGGATCAAGGCCTCGGAAGCCAACGCCCTGACGAGCGACCGGCAACGCGAGAGCACGGCCGCGGAGCTCGCGAAGACGAAAGAACGGATGCAGGAGCTGATCGCCAAGTTCCGCGAAACTGTGCAGACCCTGAAAGAGGTCGAAGCGGGGCGCGACAGCGCGACGCAAACGCTCGCGACGCGCGAGCGCGAGCTGGCGACGTGCGTCGCGCGGAACATGGCGCTCTACCAGCTGAACGACGAAGTGCTGAGCCGCTTCGAGCATGAGGGCGCCTGGTCGCGCATCGGCCGCGCCGAGCCCTTCACGCGCATCGCGCGCAATCGGAATGAAAATCTGATCGACGAGTATCGCGCGCGCGCCGCGGATCAACAGCCCCCTGCGGCCACACCGGCCGCCGCCGCCGCATCCGGACCTTGAGCCTGTCTAGGTTGCTTCCGCGGTGACACTGCCCCGCCTCTCGGCGGGGCTTTTTTTTGCTTGCTGGTTGCGCGCGCCGGGTCGGTGTCGCTCGCCGCACCGACGTTCGCGGTTCACACGTCACATAGTGGAAAAGCCTTTGACATACTGACTGCGCACACTTGCGCTGCGCTCGAGATGAAGGGCGGGGGCGCTGTGATCGAGAGTCGAAAACAAGCGGTGTCGATCCGTATGAGCGTGGCCGATGTGCGCAAGGTGAAGCGACTTGCGCAGCGGCTCGGGGTCCGGGACTCGGACGTCATCCGGTTTGCGGTGAAGAGCATGCTGGCGCGGCTTGCGCCGTTGCACGATCCGGATATGCGCGGGCGCAATCTCGTGCCGCTGTTCGTCGAGTCGGGCAGCGAGGTGTTGCGCTTCTTCGATCTGGATGCGCCGCGCCTGCACGCGATCATCAACGACGGCGTCGAGGCGGCACGTCAGGTGGATCGCGACGATGTCGCGCTGCTTGCGCTGTCGAGTGGTCAGGAGACCTACGCCGCTCTGCGCCTCACCGAACTCGATCCCGGGGAGCGACCGGCAGCCGAGACGCCGGCGGACCTCGCGCGCTCGCTGCGCAAGTACCTCTACGACAAATACGTCTACAACCGCGCCACCAACGGCGCAAACACCAATGGGAACGGTGACTCACATGCGACGAAATAGCGGAATGAGAGTGGGGATGGCGCTGTTGCTCGCCGGAGCGGCCGCCGTGGGAATGCAGGCGGCGCACGCGGAAACGGTGCTCGCGCAGACGGGCCTGATCAGCGGCTCGCAGTCGTTCGTGTTTTCGCTGAACGCGCCGTCAGCCGGCACATTCAGCGTGCAGCTACAGGATCTGGCGTGGCCGGATCGGCTGGCGAGCCTGAGTTTTGCCGCGACCACCGCGACGTCCGTCATAGATCGGCTCGCGGTCAGTGCCAACGATCTCGTGGCGGAAAGCACGTTCAAGGTGAATCACGGCGGCAGCTACTATGCGCTCGTGTCGGGCACCGCGCAGGGTGCCTTCGACATGGGCCTGTACTCGCTGAAAGTCGACTTCGCGCCGGTGCCCTTGCCTGCGGCCGCATGGCTGCTGCTCTCGGGCTTCGTTGGATTCGTGGCGACGCAAAGAAAGCGTCACGTAGCGTCGCTAGCATGACGATCGTAGTCGCATCGTCATCGGTATCGCACGATGAAAACACCAGCCGCTGTCGGCCTGCTCCTCGTCGCGACGCTTGCCGTCGCCTCGGATGCGTGGGCGGATCGTGCGGAGTCGCCCGCACCGAGTGCTCCTTCTGCTGATCGCTACTTGATCCAGCCGGGCGATCTGCTCGTCGTTTCGGTCTGGAAAGAGCAAGACTTGCAGACCGAGGTGTTGGTTCTGCCGGACGGCGGCCTTTCGTTTCCGCTCGTCGGCGACTTCGTGGCGCGCGGCAAGTCCGTGCAGCAGCTCCGCGACGAGATCACCGAGCGGCTGCGGCCCTACGTGCCGGATCCGGTGGTGACCGTCGCGGTCAAACAGATCGGCGGCAATCGCATTTACGTGCTCGGCAAGGTCAATCGGCCGGGAGAGTTTCCGCTCAGTCAGCCGGTCGATGTCATGCAGGCGCTGAGTCTTGCCGGCGGCACGACAGCGTATGCAGCCGTCAACGACATCGTCATTCTCCGGCGTGAGAACGGCGTGCAGCAGACGATGCGCTTTCATTACGCGGATGTCGCTCGCGGCAAGGATCTCGCCCAGAACGTGCTCCTGCGCAGCGGCGACACCGTCGTCGTGCCGTGATGTCACGCGCTGCGCGTCATACCGGCCTGGGGCTGGCCACGGCCGTCGTGTGCGCGGCGGGTTCCGCGGCATCGGCGGCGCAATGGTCCCTGCAACCCAGATTGCAGGCGCGCACGGATTTCAACAGCAACCGCCGTCTGCAAGCGGACAACGACGATTCGAGCGCTGGTCTGCTGCTCACACTCGATTCCGCCTTCGCGCGCACCACCGAGACGGACGACATCACCTTCCGCCCGCGCGTCGAGATGCAGCGCTATACCCAAGATACGGCGCTGAACACCGTGAACACGTCGCTGCAACTCACCGCAAGCCATGTGGGCGAACGCTTCGGCTACAGCGCGCTGGCGGGCTATGCGCGCGACAGCACACTGACGACCGAGCTCGCGGAAACGGGAATCGTCGACACGAGCACCCATCGCAAGACCCTGAACGGCAGCCTCGGCGGCGCGTTCAATCTTTCCGAGCGTCAACAGCTCAGCGTGCAGGCCTCGTACGCGAACATCGAGTATCCGCACGGAGAGCGTTTCGGGCTCGTGGGCTACCGCTATCCGAGTGTCAGCGGCACCTACACGTACTCGCCGACGTCGCGGATGAGTCTGAGTTTCACGGCATTCGGCGACATCCTGTACGCGCCGGAGTCCGCTTACAAAGCGCGCGAGACCGGCGTGCGCCTCGGCATCGATCGCTCGCTCTCCGAGCGGCTGCGGCTCTCGGCATCGGCGGGAATGAGTCGGACGCACACGGACGAGCAGGGGTTCGACTTCTTCGGATTCTTCATCGTGACGAGTCCCGCGCGCACGGACCACGGCTCGGTGTGGTCGGTGCGGCTCACGCGTTTCGGCGATCTGACGCAGTGGTCGTTCTCGTACGACCGCAGCGTGCAGCCGAGCGGCACGGGCGTGCTCGTGCGCCGTGACAACGCGAATGTCTCGGCAACCCGGCATCTGTCGCCGCGGCTGAGTGCGACCCTCGTCCTGCAACGGGTCGACAACGACAATTTCGGCGCGGACCGGCGTCCCGACGACCGCAAGTACCTGACGGGCGACACCGGCGTCGAATGGCACGTGTCCGAGCGGACGGCGCTCTCGCTCACCTTCGGATACAGCCAGGCGCGGCTCGGATCGTTCGATACACGCGCAGTCGCCTGGCGCTCCGCGCTCGGCATTCGCTGGGTCCCGACCCAATGGAGCGTCTCGCGATGAGTGCAGAAGAACAGGACGAGCGCAGCCTGCGCGACTACGTGGACATCATCAAGCGCCGGCGCAAGACGATCGTCGCTACCGCGGTCGTGTGCCTCGCGATCACCCTGGCGCTCGCGTTCCTGCTGCCGGCGCGCTTCCGCTCCACGGGGACGATTCTGATCGAGCAGCAGGAGGTGCCTCAGGATCTCGTCCGTTCGACCGTGACGTCCTACGCCGATCAGCGCGTGCAGACGATCAGTCAGCGCGTGATGACGACGCAGAACTTGCTCGAGATCATCCGGAAGTTCGATCTCTACTCGGAGCAGCGCAAGCGCGAGTCGCGCGAGGAGCTGATCGAGCGCATGCGCGACGACATCGACTTCAAAATGATCAGCGCGGACGTCGTCGACCCGCGCAGCGGCATCCCGCGCCAGGCGACGATCGCGTTCAGCGTGGGCTACACGAGCGCATTTCCGGAGCAGGCGGTCAAGGTCGCCAACGAGCTGACGACGCTCTACTTGAACGAGAATCTCACCGAGCGCACGCGGCTCGCCCAGGATGCGGCGAGCTTTCTGCAGGACGAGAGCGCGCGCATCAGCGCGCATATCGCGGACCTCGAAGCGAAGATCGCGCAGTTCAAATCGCAGCACCTGAACGAGCTGCCGGAGCTCGCCCAGCTCAACATGCAGCTCCTCGATCGCACGTCGCAGACGTTGCGTGATGACGAGACGCGGCTCATGTCGCTCGATCAGCAGCGCGTGTTCCTCGAAGCGCAGCTCGCGCAAGTCAAGCCGAACTCGGTGCTGATGACCGACGACGGGACGCGCGTCATGAGCTCCGCCGATCGGCTCAAGGCGCTGAAGACGCAGCTCGCCAGTGCGCAGGCGCGCTACGGCGCCATCCATCCCGACATCGCGCGCTTGAAGCGCGAGATCGCCGGCCTCGAAGCGGAAGTCGGCGCGCAGCCTGCCACCAACGATCTGTTGCGTGAGCTGGACGACGCGCGCGCGCAGCTCGCGCAAGTGCGCGACAAGTACTCGGCGAATCATCCGGACGTGCAGCGGCTCGAACGGCGGGTCGCGTCGCTGGAAGCCGCGCTCGCGGCGGAACGGGCGACCCAGCCGGCGGCCGCCGCGCAGCCCTCGGACAGCACGGAGAGCCCGGACAATCCGGCATACATTCAATTGATGGGACAGCTCTCCGCGACCAAGAACGACATCGCCGCTCTACAGGCGCAAATCCAGGAGCTGCGCGCGCAGGCCGCCGAGTATCGCGAGAAGATCACGGCGACTCCGCAGATCGAGCGCGAGTATCGTGCGTTGATGCGCGACTACGAGAGCTCGCAACTCAAGTATCAGGAAGTGCGCAACAAGCAGATGGAAGCGCAGCTCGCGCAGAATCTCGAAGCGGACCGCAAGGGCGAGAAGTTCACGCTGATCGAGCCGCCGTTGCCGCCCGAGAAGCCGGTGAGCCCGAATCGCACGCTGATCCTGTTCGCGGGGTTCGCGCTGACAATCGGCCTGACCGGAGGCGTGGTGGCGCTGCTCGAAGCGCTCGACAACACCGTGCGTGGCAGGCGCGACATGCTGTCGCTGCTCGGTGCTGCGCCGCTGGCCATCGTGCCGCGTATCGTGACGGCGACCGATGTGCTGCTGGCGAAGCGCCGCGCACGGCTGGCCGTGGGCGTGGTTGCGGTCGCGTGTATTGCCGGCGTGATCACGATTCATCTTCTCTACAAACCACTCGATGTGCTGTGGTTCGCGGCGTTGCGCCGCTTCGGACCGTAGGCAGGGGAACGGACATGGACCGAACTCAGCGCGTCGTGGAGCTTCCGCGCATGCCGGAGCCGCATCACCCCGCTCCCGCGCGGGAAGTCGCGCTCGACCGTCACGGTGCGAGCGAGCGTCGCGTCGTGTTTCCGGACATGACCGGCGCGCCGGCCGGTGCTTATCGAATGCTCCGCACGCAACTGCTGCGTCAGATGCGCCAGCACAAACTGCGCATGATCGGCGTCGTGAGCTCCGTCGCCGGCGAGGGCAAGACGCTCACCGCCACGAATCTGGCGCTGAGCCTGGCGGCCGAGCCGAATCAAACGGTGTTGCTCGTCGATCTGGATTTGCATCGCCCGAGTATCGCGCCGCTGCTGGGCATCACGGACGGGGCCGGGCTCGAAGCGTGGTTTGCCGGTGAGAGGCCGGTCGCGGAGCTGTTCGTGCGGCTCGCAGGAATCGAACGCTTTCGCGTCCTGCCGACGCTGCATCCGGTGCCCGGCAGCTCCGAAGCGCTCGCCGGTCCGCGCGCGCGCGAGCTGCTGGAAGAGCTGAAGAATCGCTACTCCGATCGACTCGTCATTCTCGACCTGCCGCCGGTGCTACTGACCGACGACGTGCTGACGATCGCGCCGCTGCTCGATGGCGTGCTGCTCGTCGTGACCGAGGGTGTTACCCAGCGCGAGGACGTCACGCGTGTACGTGAATTGCTGAGCAGCGTGCGGGTGCTCGGGGCCGTGCTGAACGGCTCCGACGAGTCGGAGAAGCGCGCATACTGAAACATGCGCGCGGAGCGCCTCGCCGCGCGAAGAGCTCGACGATCACGGCCGCGTGTACGCTCGGCAAATATGGGACACGCTGTTGTCCCTCAGCAGCATGTTCATTCCCCACGGAACGACGTAGCCCCACGGTCGTGCGCGCAGCTCCTGCGCAGTCGGCAGGCGACTCACTTCGGAGAGGACCAAAGGCTTGGTGGGCGCGATGCTTCGCAACGTATTCCACGCGAGCGCGTAGTCCGGCTGACCTTCCTTCGTTGGCGGATACGCATCGACCCCCACGACATCGACCCACGCGTCGCCTGGATAGTAGTCGCCCACGCGCGCCCAGTAGCGCGGATGCAAGCTCACGGACCACACCCACCGCAGATTGTGCAGGCCGCGTTTTTCGGTGAAGTGCCGATGCAGTTGGCGCCACAGCTCGACCGAGCGGGCGGCATCGTCGCTCGCCCACCAAAAGCCCGGGATGTTGGCTTCGTGATAAGGGCGCAGGAGGACCGTGACGCCACGCTTCTGCAGCTTCTCCAGGTAGCTCGCCAGCCGATCTTCTTGCCGGCGCCAGCGCCGATTGAGCGCCGAGCCGTCCGTGAGCAGCGCGCGCCACTCCTCGTCGCTCAACGGCTTCTGTACGCCATTCTTGAAAGTGCAGGGCTCATCGACGGTCGGGTTGCACTGATGCCAACTCAACGTGATTTGCACGCCTTGCGCGCCGAGCCGCGCAGCCTTCTCGAAGAGCCGTCCGCGAAGGCGAATGTCGTCGTTGGGAATGTGCGAGTAGCCGAAGTCGCCGCTCCAAAGCTGCGGCTGGGTGTCGCAGAGACGCGAGACGCGCGCCCAGCCCTCGGCCTGCTCGCCGCCGAGCGTGTCGTGCATGCCGATGACGGCGGCGAGCAGCGCGCTTGCGATCACACGAAATAGAAGAGCTTGAGGCTCGTCAGCAGTCTGCGGACACGAAACGCCCGCGGCTCCTGCAGCAGGCGATAGACGCCTTCGAGTCCCATACGCTGCACGATGCGCGGGGCGCGCGGCAATTTGCCCGAGATCATCTCGAAGCTGCCGCCGACGCCGACCGCGAGCTTCACGCCCATGGCGTCCAGCTCCTTGCGATGATCGTCGATCCAATAGTCCTGCTTGCCGGCGCCGAAGCCGACGCACAGATAGTCGGGAGCGAAGGCCTCGAGATGGGCCGCAATCGCCGCCTCGTTCGCGGCGGGAAACGGATAACGCGCGTGCGGCGGCGAGTACCCGGCCACGTGCAGGCCCGGATACAGCGTCTGCAGCTTGCGCACGGACTCGCGATTAGAGTCGGCCTGGCCGCCGAGCAGGAATACCCGTTCGTGCCGCGCGTGAGCCCGCGCGCAGATGTGATAGACGAGCTCCGACCCGGGGATCTTTTCGAACCGCACGTTCGGGTTCTGCAAGCGCGCCAGGGCGTAGGGCACCTGGCCGTCGAAGGTCGAGATCGCCCGCGACAGGATGCGCGCGAGGCGCTCGTCGCGATGCGCGAGCACGATGTACTCCGCGTTCACCGTCACCACCTGCGCCAGCCCTTGCTCCTGCCGGAAGACGTCGTCCAGGGTCAGGCCGCGGAACGGAAGACCTGCAAACTCAAGCATACAGAGCGTCCTCGACGCGCTCGAGACACGCGCGCCACCCGTACTTTTCGCGCGCCAGGCCGCGTGCGCCGTCGCGCACCCGGCGCCAGAGCGGCTCGTCCGTCAGCAACAGCCCGACATCGAGCGCCATTTCCTCGGCGCTCGCGGAGATCAGCAGCTCTCGTCCGCTCGTGACGGCAAGGCCTTCGGCGCCGATCGCGCTGGTCGCGACCGGCAGCCCGCGATAGAGCGCATTGACGACTTTGACCTTGATGCCGCCGCCGAAGCGCAGCGGCGCGATGAAGACGCGCGAGCGCGCGTACCACGGCTCGAGATCGGCCACGAAGCCGGCGAGCTCGACGCCCGGCTGCGACCGCGCCGCGTGTGTCAGACGTTCGTCCGCGTTTCGTCCGATGATCGTGAGGCGCAGGCCCGGATGCCTGGACACGAGCAGCGGCCATACGTGCTCGAGAAACCAGAGCAGGCCGTCGCGGTTGGCTTCCCAGTCGAGCGAGCCGACGAACAGCAGCCGCGGCTCCGTGGCCGCGAATTCGATGTCGGGCTGCGCGAGCAGCGCCTCGTCCCCGAGATGCAGCGTCTCGATGAAGCGATCGTCGGGCACCCCCGCGGCGATGAGGGCCTCGATGTCGTTGGGAGCGGCGAGCACCGCATCCGAGCGCAGACAGATCTCGCGCTCGTAGCGCCGAATCCGCGCCGCTTCGGCGTGGATTGCCGCGCGTCGCAGCCCGAGCGGCGCGAGGTTGGCATAGCGCTGCCACATCACATGCTCCGCGTTGTGCTGATGAAGCACGACGCGGCCGGCGAACTGCTCGGGCACGTACTGAAACATCAGAAAGTGGTCGACGAACAGCACGTCGACATCGCTGAGGTCGGATGCGACCAGCGCGTGCATGAGCGCCGAGCGGTTGCGATAGACGCTCAGCGGCAGTCCGGCCGCGAGACTCTTGAGGAAAGTGGCCGCCGAGCGGGGCACCGCCACGGGCGCGCCGTGGAAATCGGCGAGCGGCACGGCGTCGCGGAACGCGCTCACACGCTCGGCATCATCGTTCTTCAGCAGACAGAACAGCCGCACCTCGTGGCGCGCGCTCAGGTGCTCGAGCAGCGCACGGCTCTTGATCACACCGCCGCTGATCGCGGGGTGCGGAAGCTGCGGAGTGAGGAAAGCGATTCGGGCCACGCACGTCTCCGTTTCCCGTGCCGCATTTCCTCATGAGGACGTTGCATCGACGTGAAGAAGCGATGAAGACGAGCGCAGCGACCCGCCGTGTGAGTCACGCCGCCGCGGGCAGCGCCGCCGGTGCGACCGCAGTCTCCGCGCCGCGCGTGCGACGGTGCTCGAGATAGGGTGCGACGGCGAGAATGAATGCGTAGAGATAGATGTCCTTCGCCATGAAGAACGTATCGCCGCCCTTGAAATTCATGATCGCGAGCGCACCGACGAGCAGCAGCGCGAAGCGACTCGCGCGGGCCGCCGCCCGAATCATCAGCGCGAGGTAGGCGAGATACGCGAGTGCGCCGTAGATGCCGTAACGATAGAGCTCTTGACCGTAGAAGCTGTCGGTGTAAATGCCGGGCGCTTCGCGTTCGGTCAGGTCGTAGGAGTGGTGCGGCTCAAACAACGAGTAGCGCCCCGCGAACGCCTCCGAGGCCATGGCCTCGTACCAGCGCTGCATGACCGCGAACGATGACGATTTCGCCCGGTCCTCATGCGAGAAGATGGTGAGTCCCTCCATCGCCCAGCGCGAGTTGACGAGCCCGCCTTTCAGGAGCGACGGCACGACGACGGCGGCGGTCATGATGCCGACCGCGGCGAGCGGCAGCACGCGCTTGACCAGCACGCCGGAGCGCAGCGGCGCGCCGAAGAGCGCGATCGCACCGATCAGCAGCGGAATCATCACCAGGCTCGTGCGCGCGACGAAGAGTTGTGCGGCGTACACGAACGCGAGGAGCCCGACGAGCGCCAGCCGGTGCGCCATGCCGAGCCGCGTGCGCAGGCTGAAGTGGAAGATGAACGCCCCGAGCATCGTGAAGTACACCGCGGAGGTGAAGAAGTCCTTGAACACCGACGTGTACCGATAGGAGCTGAACGTCGCTTCACTGAGAAAGAAGAATTGCGGCTTGTAGAGCGCGATGACGAGCGCGCGCACGTCGAATAGATCGAGGCGCTGCAGGAACACGATGGCCGCCGGGATGCTGAGCAGTAGGAGTGCGCTGAAGATGAGGTGATCGAGCTGGTCGGCCGCCTCCAACCGGACCACCTTGTCCGCGAACAGCTTGAGGCACAACCCGACCTGCAGGATGTTCCGGAGCATGAAGACGTCGTAGTTGTTGACACGCTCGCCGGCGAAATGCGCGGTGAGCAGCGCGGTCGCAAGGAACAGCGCGGCATAGATGAGCTGCGCTTTGGGCGCCCGCTGCACGAAACGCCGCACGATCGGCAGTTGCTGCTGGGCGCGCCGCTTTGCGCCCTTGCTCGGCAGGACGAGACCGATTGCGAACACGGCGTAAATGAAGATTTCGGGCGGGTAGATGAAGTGTCCGCCGATCATCAGCACCGGGCAGAGCACGAAGAAGCCGAGCCAACCCAGCAGGATCCACGCGGCGCTCATACTCCCACCGTCAACCGTGCGTAGCGGGCGAGATGACGCCATTGGCCGAAGCGCACGAGCTTCCAGAAATGCTTGCGGTAATAGCGGGTGTAACCGGCTCGCGCGCGCGGCGAAGTCCCCACTGAAGGCGCGCCGTGCTTGTGATAGAGGGCGAGCACCTCGGGCACGACGCGCGCCTCGTAGCCGCACGCGAGGATGCGCGTCCACATGTCCCAGTCCTGGCAGCTCGGCAGGGTTTCGTCGAACAGGCCGGCTTCGAACAACGCCGCGCGTCGAGCCATCACCGACGGTGAAGGGATGAAGCACTCGCCGAGTAGCCGCGGCAGGCTGCGGCCCTCGATCGTCGCTCGATAGAGCGGCGTGCGTACGCCGTTTTCGACGACGTCCGTCCACGTGTATACGAGGCCAACGCTTGCGGGGGCCTCGGCGAATGCCTGCACTTGACGCTCGAGCTTGTGCGGCAGCCACTCATCGTCATCGTCGACCAGTGCGATCAGCGTGTGTTGCGCCTGAAAGATACCCCGATTCCGGCAATAGCACGCGCCCCGGTTCGAGTCGTTGCGCAGGAAGGTGAGCCGCGGCAGTCGCGGCCGCATCGCGGCGAGCACCGGTGCGTAGTCGCTGAGTGCCGAGCCGTCGTCGACGACGATGACTTCGTAGCGTTGGTAGGTCTGAGCCGCAATGCTCGCGAGCAGACGTGCCAGCATCTCGGGTCGCCGGAACGTCGGGATCACGATACTCACTGACATGCGGGGAACTCCAGCGAGACGTCGCCAACGCTGTTCGCTTCGAACGCGAGCAGCGCACCCGATGCGGAGTACTCGACCCCGGCGGGTTGCAAGTCGCGTGGCGAGCGGACGACGGGACCATCGGGAGGGAACAGGTAGCGGTCGCGGAACGCGAGCAGCGAAAGCATCCGCGAATGGATGTCGACCCGACGCTCACGGACTTCATAGCGCCGAATCAGCGCACCCAACGGCGACAGCACGACGAGCGTGCGGCCCAGAAAGAAGCTCAGCGATCGCCAGCGCAGCGAGCGCGAGCCGTGCATGGGCAGCGGAATGCCGCGTACCGAGTAGATGCTTCTGCCGAACTGTTCGCCACCGTAACATCCGGTGCGCGCGCGTCCGTCGCTGTATACGTACGGCACCGGGAGATCATTCGTCCAATACCCGCCGGGGCGCGCGACGATGGCGATGGTGCCGCCTGCGACCATCTTCAGGAAGTCGCGATCGCGATAGTCCTCCTGAACGACGGGCCGCGCGCGCGTCACACGCGCCTCGGACAACAGCTCCGCCGCCTTGTGCAGGAACAATCCGCTGAACGGCAGGTAGTCGAAATGATTGTTGTAGGCGTACCAGCCGGGATAGCGCGGGTCGAGATGGGGCGCATCGGGATGAGGGAGCGGTTCCTCGCCGCCGCCGATTACCAATGGCAATGATCCGTCGGCCCGAACGTGCGCGCGGATGCGACGCGTGACGCGCAGCAGATCGTCGAGCAGCGTCGGATCTTCAAAGAGCGTGCATGCCGCGCTCAGGATGTAGGCAAGCGACGCATAGCCGAACGATTGCTGCTGACCGCGTCCGATGTAGAGCGTGTCGCCGTTGGGCAGAATGAAATGGCGGATGAACGCGACCGCGCGCTGGAAGGCGCGGAGCAGGCGCGCCTCCCGAGTGGCGCGATACGTCTCGAAGATCATCGCCGCGGAGAAGCAGTGGTACTGAAATGAGCGCACGCCCGGGTCGTCCAGGATGAGACCCGCGTTGTTCTGCATGCGGGCGAGCTTCGCGAGCGCGACCTGCAGACCGCGCTCGGCGTCCGTGCCCGAGCGCACTTGAACGGCCGCGCGCAGCAGCGTCCAGTTCGTGCAGGGCGTGTGCTTGAAGACGAGCGGCGTTTGCAAACGGCCCGCTTCGAGCATGCCGTAGTGATTGAACTCCCAGTGGTACTGCGAGTCGGTGCGATCCTTGGCTGCGAATGCCCGCAGGAGCTTGCGTTCGACGCACGCATCCAGCGCGCGGAGGCGCGTGAGCAGCGCGAGCGTGAAGGCCTCGCCGTAAAACGTGCGCATGCCGAAATCGTCGCGCGACGCGAGATGCGAAAGGATCGATGTGCCGATTCCGGCTGCGAGCCGGCGCAGCTCGTCCGCAATGGCGCCGCTGTCGGAGGGGTCAGGCGGGAGCGTCATGCGTGACCCTTCCTGCCCAGGCACGCAGGCCATAGCCATAGCGCCGCATCTCCAGAAGCATGAGCGCAACCCACACGAGTGCGTTCACGAGGTTCGCGCCCGCCACGCCCGGTGCGCCCCAGAGGCGAGCTGCGAGGTAGTACGTGCACGCGCTGACCAGTAGCGCCGGGAGGTTTACGCGCACGAACATGCCGCACACGTCACCCTTTGCGTTCACGTACGAGATGAGTGGCGAGACCAGCGTCTTCGCGATAACGAGCCCGGTGACGATGCAGAGCATGTAGCCGTACAGCGTGTCGACGTCTCGCTCGCCAGTCAGCAGTTGCAGGTAGAGCTTGCCGAAGGCGATGAAGCCCAGCAGCGTTGCAAGCCCGACGTAGAGCGACACACGTAAGAACATGCCGGTTAGCTCGAACGTGCGGCGCGCGTCCGATATGCGCGAGATCGCCACCGTGTTCTGATAGCCCAGAATCCCCGGGACGACGTTCGCGACGTTGGCGCTCGTAAGCGCGACATTGTAGTTTCCGACTACCGTCAGTGGCGCGTAGAAGGACAGGAACAGCGCGTCCGCCCGATACATGAAGACGTTTGCGATGCCGATCAGATGCAGCCAGATCGATTGGCGCGCCATCGCCCGATACATGAAGCCGATATCGAGGTGCCTTCGGATCGAGACGGTCGCAAAGCGCAGCCGCAGGGAGCGGTGCGCGACGAAGACCCATATCGCGACCGTGAAGAACAGCATCGCCACGTCCTTCACGAGCAGGTACGCGAGCGACGGCCACAGCAGCAGGCCCGCCACGAGCAGGAGGTTCAAGGAGAACCGCACGATGTTCACCCACGTCACGAGCTGCTGCCGATACTGCGTGCTGGCGTAGATGACGAGCGGAGCAACGAGCGCATCCGCGATTGTGACCACAACGAGCGATCCGACGGCCCATGCAAACCCGGGGCGCGGATAGATCATTTCGAGCGCGCCCGCCAGCGCGACGCCGACGAGGATCAGGGCGGCCGCCTTGGTCACGCTGAACACGAGATAGTTGAGCAAGAACCGTTCGGGATGCGCCGCGTAGTCCCGATGGTCGCGCAGAATCGCGTTTTCCAGCGCGACGTTGAGCACCTGAAGCAGCACGCCGTAGCCGGCGACGACGCCGACGATGCCGTAATCCGCGCGCGGCAGCAGGCGCACCGTCAGAGCGGTCGCCGCGAATGTCGCCGCCATGTTGAAGCCTTTGTCGACGAGCGACGCCAGCACGTTTGCGACCAACGGACGGCTCATGCGATTTGCACGCGCAGCCGCCATCGCAACGACTCGCCCTTCGGCAACAGCGCCAGCGGAAACGCGTTGGGGTTGAACAGGCGGCGCATTAAGCGTGGATACGGCCGGCGCTCGTTGCGGTACCAAAGCCGCGAACGTACGCCCGGCACGGCGAGCAGCGCACGCGAAAGCCAGAGCGGCAGCGAACGCGTCCCAGCCCAGCCGTTACAGATCTTGATCACTTCCTTGTGATAGCGGCAAGGGATCATGCGAGCATGCACGATCCACTCGTCCGCGTGGTCGCGCACGTAGAGCATCGGCACCAGCGCCGGCGTGCATTGGGACTCTTCGATATCGATGCGCACCGAGAAGTCGCGGCCATCCAGGCGGGCGCTGCGCACCGGATACTGGTTGTAGACGTCGCTAGCGCGGTGCTCCAGCGTCCGGTCCGCGATATGCGCCGTGTGGAACAGCGACTTGCGAAAGCGCAGCCGGACGACGAAGTCCATCAGCACCGTATCGTCGACGGTCGTGAGCGCGGCCGTGCGCGAGATCAGGTCGCTCGCTTCGATCCGGTCTTCGAGCGTGAGATTCCACAAGCCTTCCGGCATCGCCACCAGGGCTTGCGTCGATGAGCTGCGCTCGTCGGCGCGGGAGTGCTCCGCGAGACGGGTGTGGCGATAGCCGATACCGGGCTCCAGCGAGAAGAAGCCGGACGAATCGGCGGTCTCGATTCCCCACGGCAAAATGAGATTCGTGCCGTCCTTGCGCAGCTCGCGGATCACGCCGCGCTCGACGTTCCAACTCAGCATCCACGCGCCTCGCGCGCAACCGTGCGCCAGTCGTGCGCAAATCGGGCATACGAGTGGGCACGCACGGCGTAGTCACGCGCCGCCGCGGAAAACTCCGCGTAGCGCGCTTCGATGGCGGCGATGCGATCGGCGAATTCAGCCGCCAGATGCCTCGTGCCCGACGCATCGACGACGAACTCCGGCACTTCCGTGGCGAGTGAGCGGCCAATGCCGACGCGCGTCATGATGACCGGCAACCCGCAGCTCAACGCTTCGAGGGGTGCAAGGCCGAACGCTTCGAAGCGACTCGGGAAGAGCAGCATGCGGTAGCGGCGATAGATCTGCGGCATTTGCGCGTGGGGGACCGGCCCGAGGAACCCGAGCCCACGGCCCGGCGGGCGATCGGTCACGCAATCGATGTTCGTGCCGGCTGCCGCCAGCTCCTCGAGCACATCGAACCCCTTCGCGAAGCGGTGATAGCTGCCGACGAACAGATAGGACCGCGCGTCCGCGCGCCGCAGCGCCGGGCGAAACGTCTCCGTGTCGACGCAGTTCTCGATGATGCGACTCACCCGAATGCCTTGCCGCTCGAGAATCTCGGCGATGAAGCGCGACACCGCCACGACGCGCTTGTTGCTCGCTGCGAGCCGCTGAACTTGCGCCTGCCAGGACAGTGACGCGTACTGGCGCGGCGTGAGATGCGCCTGCAGATGATCCCGCAGCCCGCGATAAGAGCCATGGAACACGCAGACGAGGTTCGGATGATCGATGCCCCAACCGAACTCGCCGTTCGCGAGCACGAGATCGTAGCGAGCGTGATACGCGCGCCGATAACGGGCCGCCGTCACGGCGGGCAAGCCGACGACTCGCTGAGCCAGACGCGTCGCGACGCTCGCTGCCGGTCCGGCACCGTCTTCAGCGGTGAGGTAGTCCACCTCGTGCCCGTCGGCCTCGAAGATGGCCTGCACCATGCGATTGACCGACTCGACGCCGCCTGTGCAAGCCCGATAGGGCGTGACGATCAACACCTTCACGAGCGCCACCGCTTCAACGCCGTAACCCGGCGGCGATGCGAGCGGGCGCCACGAACAGCGGCCGCACGAAAAACACCGCGCCCTCGATGAGCGCGAACAGCACGATCGCAGCCGTACGGGAGTAGGGAATGCGCAGCCTCCGGCGCGCGCGGTCGAAGTACTTTCTGTAAAAGTAGCGCGTGTAGTAGACGGTCCAGAAGTAGCGCTGCAGCCGATTCACGCGCTGGCCGCCGGCGCGAACCTCGGATGGATGCAGATGGATCGCGTGCGTCTCGTTCGTCGCCAGGATGCGATGACCGTCGAGAAAGGCGCGCATCTGCAGATCGCTCTCTTCGCGAAAGCCGTTGCCCTTGCAGTAAAACGCGTCGAAGCCGTAGTGCAGGAGCAGCGAGCGCCGCGCCATGAAGATGCCGTGCGTGAATGGCAATTCCACATCGCCTGGGTAGCGCGCGTCGCCATTGAGGCGGAAGCGCAGCATGTCGAACGGCGCCTGCTGCTTGAGGCCGTTGCCGAAGCGTCGCACCGCTGTGTCCAACGCCTCGCCCGGCAGCCTGTAAAAGTGGCGGCCCGACACGATGGCCGCACCGGTCTCGGCCATCTTGCGCCGGCACGTACGCGCGTAGTCCGGCGCGAGGAAGTCATCGTCATCGCAGAAGAGCACGATCTCGTTCGAGCAACGCTGGACGCCGGTCATGCGCGAGCCCGCCGCACCTTGGCGCCCCGAGTTGCGGTGATAGATCGTGCGCACGTGCGGATAGCGCCGCGCGAATGTCTCGACCAGCGCCGCGGTATCGTCCGTTCCCGCGTCATCGACGATGACGATTTCGTCGACCTCCGCCTGGGTGTAGTGCGACTCGAGGACCTGCCGCAGCGTGTAGGCGCGATTGCGGGTGGGAACGACGATGGAGATCCGGTCGATCATCGCGGCGGGCGGAGCGTGCAGGCGGTCGTGCATGCTAGTCGGCGAGCGTGACGCTTTCGTTGCACGCGACGGCAACATATCTGCAACCGGCTCGTCTTAATCTGGCGATCCGGGCGGCCGCTACACTATGAATTCCATCATTAGCACTGTTCCGTCTCTCGCGGCCTGGCGGCCGCGGCACGTCTTGTGGATTCTCGTCGCGCTCGCACTCGCGCTCGCCATCGCGGTGGCGTTTTGGGACGCGTTAGGCTGGATGTGGACGATCTGGACGACGAAGGACGAATACAGCCACGGCCCGCTGATTCCTGCCATTTCCGGATACCTGTTGTGGCAGCGGCGAGCGTGCCTCGCAGCCATATCATGGCGCGGCTCCTGGTGGGGCGCGGCGCTGCTCGGTTGCGCGGCCCTGTTACACATGCTCGGCGAGCTGACCACGATCTACACGCTGAGCCAGATCGCGTTCGTGCTGACGATCTACGGTTTACTGCTCGCGGCAGTCGGGTGGCGCGGAGTGCGGGAGATGGCGCTGCCGCTCGGCTTGCTGATCTTCATGATCCCGCTGCCGGACTTTCTGCTGAACCGGTTTTCGGGCGAGTTGCAGTTGTTCTCCTCGCAGGCGGGCGTCGCCTTGATGCGGCTGGCCGGCGTGAGCGTATTCCTCGAAGGCAACGTGATCGACCTCGGCGTCTATCAACTGCAGGTCGCCGAGGCGTGCAGCGGGCTGCGCTATCTGTTCCCGCTGATGACGCTCGGCTTCATCATGGCGTGCATGTTTCGCGCGGCAATGTGGCAGCGCCTCGTGCTGTTCGCCTCGACGGTGCCGCTTGCCATCCTGATGAACGCGTTGCGCGTCGGCACCATCGGTATTGCCGTCGAGCACTGGGGCCCCGCGCTGGCGGAGGGATTCGTGCACGAGCTCCACGGCTGGATCATGTTCATGATCTGTTCCGCCATTCTGGTGCTCGAGTTGCCGCTGCTGGCGCGATTGGGGCGCGACCGCACTCATTGGCGGGACTTGCTGAGCGGCGGTAGCGCCCCGCCGCGTGCGGCAGCGGGCGCGGCGCCCATCGACCGTTCGGTCGGCACGCCGTTCGTCGCCGGCGCGGGCCTGTTGATCCTGATCCTCGCGTGCGGCCTGCTGTTACCCCAGCGCGTGGAAGCCCATCCCACGCGGCTCGAGTTCGCCGAATTTCCAACGCGTCTCGGCGACTGGAGGGGCCATCGCACGGCGCTCGAGCAGATGTATCTCGACGCCCTGAAGCTGGACGACTACCTGATGTCGGATTTCGTCGGCCCTGCGAGCTCGCTGCCCGTAAATCTGTATGCGGCGTGGTACAAATCGCAGCGGCAGGGCGAGTCGGCGCATTCGCCGAAGTCCTGCATTCCGGGCGGCGGCTGGAGCATCGTCAGCATCACGCCGATGAGCATCGCCGGAGCCGGCAGTGGAGGACGGGCGCTCACCGTGAATCGCGTGCTGATCCAGCTCGGTCAGCAGCGACAGATCGTCTACTACTGGTTCCAGCAGCGTGGCCGCGTGATCACGAACGAGTATCTGCTCAAGTGGTACATCCTCGTGGACGCGTTCACGCGAAATCGCACGGACGGTGCGCTGGTGCGGCTGTCCACGCCTGTCGTCATGGATCGCGACTCCGAAGCGGATGCGCGGCTACAAGAGTTCGCTCGCGTGCTGGCCCCGGTTCTGACGCGCTATGTTCCCGATTGATCCTGCGAGCAGCACACTCGCAACGGCGGCCACCGCCGGTCGTAGCACCTTTCAGCTCATCGTCGGATTCTTCGTGGCTCTCGCGATCACGACGATCTTGATTCCGTTGCTGGCGCGCGTTGCGCCGGCGTTGGGGCTCACCGATGCTCCGGGGCCGCGCAAGGTTCACTCCGTGCCGATGCCGCGCATCGGCGGAATCGCGATGGCCTGCGGAATTCTGGTTCCGGGCCTCTTGGTCCTGGAGCCGACCTCTGAGTTGCTCGGCTTGCTGCTCGGCGTGCTCGTGCTGCTCGCGGTCGGCGTTTGGGACGATCGCGTCGATCTCGACTACCGCGTCAAGTTCGCCGGTCAGATGCTCGCGGTGGGTCTCTGCGTTTTCGTCGGACACGTGCGGATCGAGAACATCGCGCTCGGCGCGCCGATCGAGCTGCCCGCGGCGCTTGCGACCGGCCTCACGTTCGTGTTCCTGCTCGGCGTGACGAATGCGGTGAATCTCGCCGATGGCCTGGATGGTCTTGCGGGCGGCCTCGCGCTGCTCTGCTTCTGCGGGATCGCAGTGCTTGCGGCGGCCGGCGGCAACGTAATGGTCATGACCGTGGCCGCGATACAGGGCGGCGCCATCCTCGCGTTCCTGCGTTTCAACACGCATCCGGCGCGCGTCTTCATGGGCGACGGTGGCAGTCAGGTGCTCGGCTTCACGATCGGCGTGCTGGCGATTCTCGTCACGCAAAACGAGGTGTCCACGGCGAGCGCCGCGCTGCCCCTGCTGCTCGTCGGCATTCCGATCATCGATACCGCGGCCGTGATGGTGTGGCGCATGCGCCAGGGTCGTTCGCCGTTCACGAGCGACCGCAACCACCTGCATCACCGCCTGTTGAGCCTCGGGTTCTCACACGGCGAGGCTGTGGCCATCTTGTACCTCTTGCAGGCCGAGTTGTTCCTGCTCGTCTATTTCCTGCGGCTGGAAGAGGACACCGTGATCCTCGGCGTGTTCCTCACGTTTGCGGGGCTGTTGCTGGGGATTTTGCATCTCGCGGACCGCCATGGGTGGCGTGCGCATGCCCACAGTGCCGGCGAGGGCGGCACCGAACGGTCGCGCCCGCTGCAGAACTTGGTCGGGCGCTTTCCGACGGCAATGGTGTGGTCGATGAGTGTGGGCGTGCTGGCTTACGCCGCCATCGCCATCGCGCAGAGTCGCGTGGTGGGCGCGGACCTCGGCACGCTCTGCCTCGCGTTGATTGCGTTGCTGGCGCTTTCGAGCGGCCTGCGCGGCACGCGCACCGGCACTTGGCTCGAGCGGCTTGCGGCCTATGTCGGGGTCGTTCTCATTGTGTATCTCGATCAGACGACACCTGCAAAACCGCAGTTGATGTCGGACTTGTCGTGGATCCTGCTCGGAGTGGCGGCGGCCGCGGCTCTTCTCCGGTTCGCGCTCCTGCCCGCGAAGCGCTTCGAAGTGACTTCGCTCGACGTGCTGATCGTGTTCATTGCGATCGTCGTGCCGAATCTGCCCGGCTCGCTCGCGCTGCCTGCCGCCCTCTCCGAAGGCATTGGCAAGGCGCTCGTGCTGCTGTACGTGACCGAGATTCTGTTCACCTTGGATTTCAAGCGCCCCGTGTCCCGCGCATGTGTGATGGCTCTGCTGGCCCTGATCGCCGCTCGCGCGTACCTGTAGCGATGATGTAATACGCTCGTCACGCCGCGTACCTACAGTCGGGTCTCCCTCGAAGACCATAACGAGCGAGCGACCCGATGAGCGTTCGTCGCCTAACAGCATTGCGAATTCTTGTTGTCCTCATGACGGCGACGGCGCTCGTCGCGTGCGACGGCGCGGACGCCCGCCGCCTGAGTCACATGAAGCGCGGTCAGGAGTACTTCGACCAGGGGAACTACGAGAAGGCGCGCGTCGAATTCCGGAACGCGCTGCAGATCACGCCAAACGATGCGGAGGCGCGTTATCGCGCCGGCCTCGTAGCCGAGAAGTTGGGCAACGTGCGCGAAGCGATCGGCATGTATCAGGCGGCGATCGACGGCAATCCGGATCACGAGGCGGCGCGCGCGAGTCTTGGGCGCATCTTCGTGTTCGGCGGCGCGCCTGAGCGCGCGCTCGAGCTGGTGAAGCCCGGCCTCGAAAAGCATCCGGATTCGGCGCAACTGCTCACCGTGCGCAGCGCCGCGCGCTTGCAGACGAAGGACCGCGATGGCGCACTGGCGGACGCCGAGCGCGCGGTCCAACTGGCGCCGGCCGACGAGAGCGCCGTGGCATTGCTGGCGTCGCTGTACCGACAGACGGGCGAGGGGGCGCGCGCCATCGAGCTGGTATCGGGCGCCTTGGAGAAGATTCCGTCATCGGTCGATCTGCGAGAAGTTCTCGCCAGCTTGTACATCCACGCGGGAGACTTCGCGCGCGCCGAAGAGCAGCTTCGTAAGGTCATCGAGCTGCAGCCGCGGCACCTGCCGGCGCGCTATCGGCTCGCGATGTTCTACGTGCGAAACAAGCGTATCGACGACGCCGAGAAGACGCTGCAGCAGGCGCTGGCGGCCGTCCCGGACGATGACGACGCGAAGCTCGTCTACGCGGAGTTCTTGAGCTCCCAGCGCTCGCGCGAGCAAGCTGAGCGTGCGTTGCGCGACTTCATCGCGAAGAATCCGCACGACTATGACTTGCAGCTCGGCCTCGGCGCGTTTCAGCAGCGCGCCGGCGCGACCCAGGATGCGATCGCTACCTACCGCAAGATCGTTGCGGACGCGGAAAGCGGACCGAAGGGTCTGATCGCGCGCAACCGCATCGCCGCGATCGACGTGGCGCAAGGACGCATCGCGGAGGCGGAGGCGCTGATTGCCGAGGTGTTGAAGGCGAGCCCCCGCGACAACGACGCGCTGACATTGCGCGGCAATCTTGCGCTCGACAGGGGTGACGCGGCGACCGCGATTGCCGACCTGCGCGCCGTGTTGCGGGACCAGCCGAACGCCGTGCCGGTCCTGCGCACGCTGGCGCGCGCGCATCTCGCCAACAACGAGCCCGCGCTCGCGGAAGAGAACCTGCGCGCCGCCATCGACGCCGCGCCGACGCAGATGCCGGCGCGTGTCGAGCTGGCGCAACTCCTGATGCAGACGAATCGCTCCGAGCAGGCGGTCGCGTTGCTGGAAGAGGCCGTGAAGCAGACTCCGACGAATACCCAGGCGCGCGAAGCATTGACCCGCGCGTATCTCGCGAAGGGGGATCTCGAGGCAGCGCGCACGTCGGCGGACGACCTGCGGACGTTAGCGCCGAAGCTCGCGGTCGGTCCGTACCTGGCAGGTCTGATCGCTCAGGAACAGAAGCGCTATGACGACGCGGAGCAGGATCTCGAGCAGGCGCTCAAACTGCAACCGAACGCGCTCGATGCGCTTGCCGCGCTGTCGCGATTGCAGGTGACACGCGGCCGCGCGCCCGCAGCCATCGCACGCGTGCAGACTCTGGTTGATGCCGATCCGCAAAACGCCATCGCTCGGAATCTGCTCGGTGAGTTGCACCTGCAAACCCACGATCTTGCCGCCGCGGCTCGAGACTTCGCGAGTGCAACGCAGAGCGCGCCGCGCTGGTGGCTGCCGTATCAGAACCTCGCGCTCACGCGGCTCGCGTCGCGGGATGTGGACGGCGCCATCGCGGCGTATCAGTCGGGCATGCGCGAGACGCGCGACGAGCCGCGTCTCGCCACCGCGCTAGCGGCGCTCTACGAGCAGCAGGGTCGCATCGACGCGGCGATTCAGACCTACGAGTCGCTCAGGAAGAAGTATCCGAAGCTCGAGATGGTGGCCAACAATCTGGCCATGCTGCTCGCGACCTATCGCAAGGACCCGGCGAGTCTTACGCGCGCTCGCGAGCTGACCGCGCCGTTTGCGCGCTCCGACAACGGGGCTCTGCTCGATACGCACGGGTGGGTGCGGTTGCAGCTCGGTGATCTCGATGGCGCGCTGCCGGTGCTCGAACGCGCCGCGGACCGCGCACCGCAATCGCCGGTCATTCGCTATCACCTCGGCATGGCGCAGTTCAAAGCCGGACAGCTAGACAAGGCACGGACTAACCTCGAAAGCGCACTGCAGGGCGGCTCCTTTGCAGGCCGTGACGAGGCGCGCGCGACGCTCGCGCAATTGAAATCCTCCAGCACGGGCTGAGTACAAGGACGATGATCATCCGAAATCCTCTTTACGCGTGGCTGCGCATCTGTGCGCTCGCGTGCATCATGTGCGTTGGCGCGCTCGACCCGCGGGCGGCTCTCGCTCAGACGACGATCTTCACGGAAGTGAAGACGCTGGTCGGCGGCGCGCAGCCGGTCGATGCGATCGAGAAGACGCTGACGATCCAGACGGCCGGTCAGTACGATCTGATACTCACCGACTTGAAGCAGCCGGCCGCGCTCGCCGCAGTGCGCCTTGCCGTCATGAGCGGCTCGACTATCGTGACGACTGCGGCCGAAGCCGGCACGTATCACTTCGACGCCACACCCGGTACTTACACGGTGCGCGTTGTCGGAGCGCTTGATGCGGGGAAAGCGTCGGGAACCGTCGGCGTGCAGATCAAGAGCAGCGACACCGGCCAGGTGGCGCTCGAATTCGTGTCGCCGCTGCAGGTGCAGGCGGGCGCGATTCCGCCCGAGCTGCACGTTCTGGAGACGGATATCGCGATTGCGGCGGCGGGCGACTACGAGGTGACACTGACGGATCTGCAATTGCCTGCGGCCTTGTCGCAGTTGCGACTCGCGCTCACGCCGGTCGGGGGCTCGATCGCTGTCACGCTCGATACTCCCGGCGTGGCAACTTTCACGGCGCAAGCGGGCACCTATCATCTCGTCGCGATCGGTGAGGCCGAGGCCGGCGGCGGCGGGCTGTTCAGCGTGCAGATCCGTTCCGTTGCGACCGGCGCGGTGACGTATCGCGCCGTGGAGCCGGTTGCGAAAGCTCAGAGGATCGGCGAGGCGACGCTCGGGGCCGGTGCGCGCACGCTGACACTCGCCGATTTCGCGTTCCCGCTCGCATTGACGCAAAGCGCGGTCGTCATCGAACGGGATGGACAGGCAATCGCGCGCCTCGCGTCGCCGGGCTCGACATCGTTCACGTCACCGGGCTGCACATGCACGCTGTATGCATTCGCGCTTCCGCAGTCGCCGCCGGGCGTCGGCAGCTATGGAATCGAAGTTCGTCCGCCGGCCGGCGCAGCCGAATTTGCGACCGTGCAAACGGTGAGCGCAGCCACCGGCACCACACCGGCTTACACGTTTGCGATCGACGTGCCGGCCGCGGGTAGCTATCAGCTTGCGCTCGCGGACTTTCAGTTCCCCAGCGCGTTCCAAGGGCTCAGCATCGCGGTCGTGCAGGATGGTGCGCTGGCGGGAGCCGCGAGCTCCGCCGGAACGCTGAACGTCACGCTCGCTGCGGGTAAGGTGTCCGTCATCGTGGTAGCGCAACCGCAGGCGGGTGCCGCTGCGTTGTTCGGTCTCAGCATGGGATCGAGCGGCGGCGGCGCGGCACCGCTGTTCGAGACGACGCAAGGCGTGGGACGCGCCTTCAGCGCGCGAACGATTTCGATCGCGACCGCCGGGACGTACACCGTGTCGTTGCTCGACCTCGGATTTCCGGTCGACTTCGTCGACTTGGCCGCCGTCGTCACACGCGGTGCAGATCGATTCGGATCCATCGTCAACGGTGGACAGTTTTCGTTCACGGCCGCAAGTGCCGGCGACTACATCATCAGCCTGCTCGCCGGGCCCGGACCGATTCAGGCTGGATCGCAACAGAGCGCCGGCACCTATGCGCTCAGCGTTGCGACTCCGCCGCCCGCCCCGTCCGTCACGCTGACCGCGAGCGCGACGAGCGTGGTGAAGGGGCAGGGCGTCACGCTCACGTGGTCGTCGCAGAATGCGACGTCGTGCGTGGCGTCGGGTGACTGGGCGGGATCGCGGGCGCTGTCCGGATCGGAATCCATTGCGTCGTTGCAGGCGCCTGCCACGTACAAGATCGAATGCTCCAATGCCGAGGGCGTGAAAGCGAACGCGAGCGTCAGTGTAGATGTCACCGCGGCCCAGAAGACAGGGGGCGGCGGTGGCTCACTGGATGCGCTGGTGCTCGCGCTGTTACTCATCGTGGCGCTGGCACGGGCGGCCTACGGATTGGCGCGAGGAGACGCGCGCTGAAGGAAGTGGGCGGCCCGCTGCAAATCAGCGCCAACGGCACGCGTGTGCTCGCAGAGATCTACTTCAAGCGTGCCGCTGCGCTGATTGAGGTTTCTCGACCTCGCCTGATGGAGTCGTTTCCTGCGACGGGCAGCCAGCGGCGGCGGCACCCCGGGCCTGCCGTGCAGGGGCGGCGGGGAGGGCGCGGCGCAGAAGAACGACAATCGCCGCATCAGCAGGGGCCGCCGGAAAATACCGGTCGGGGAGTACCGATCGAGAGCGCTTAGGCATCACGCCGCTTTCAACGAGCCGCCGTCACGCTTTCAAATAGCCGGCCGTACACTTTCAAATAGCCGGCTCTACACTTTCAATTAGCCGGGCCTTCACTTTCAATTAGCCGCGCCCTGACTTACAATCAGCCGTCACACCGATCGGCCGGGTTTTGCACTGTTTCATGTATCCGCGCTTCATTGAGCGCCAGTTGCGGCAGGCACTGTCGGACACGCGCGTGGTATTGATTACCGGGCCTCGCCAGGCGGGCAAAACCACGCTTGCCGCGAAGCTCGCCCGGGATGACATGCCCTTCCTCACGCTCGACGACGACACCACGCTCAATACGGCCCAACGAGATCCAGTGGGGTTCGTCCGCGGCCTCGACCGCGCCATTATCGACGAAGTGCAGCGCGCTCCGCGCCTGCTGCTGGCGATCAAGCGCAGTGTGGATATCGACAAGCGCCCCGGCCGCTTTCTGTTGACCGGCTCGGCGAACCTCATGACGTTGCCGCAAGTGGCCGATTCACTGGCCGGTCGCATGGCAGTCGCCGAGCTGCTACCCCTGTCACAGAGCGAGCTGCGCGGCAAATCCGGCAACTTTCTCGAGCGCGCTTTTCAAGGTAAGGCCCCAGCAGTCGGCGAGCCGGTCATCGGAGCCGAGCTCGTGCAAACGGTAGCGTCCGGGGGTTATCCCGAAGTGCTCGAGCGTCGCTCCTGGGCGCGTCGCCAGAAATGGTTTCTGGACTACGTCAAGGCCATCATCGAGCGCGACGTGCATCACGTCGCCAAAGTCGATCACCTGAGGCAGATGCCGCGACTGCTGCGCATCCTTGCGCAGCATTCGGCGCAGCTCGTGAATTACTCGAGCCTCGGCGCACCCCTGGCCATCTCTCACGTGACGACGCAAAAGTACGTGGGCATTTTCGAGAAGCTGTATCTGCTGCGGACGCTGCCTCCCTGGCACGACAATGAGCTGAAGCGCATCGTCAAGGCGCCCAAGCTGCACTTCTTGGATTCAGGGCTGCTCGCGGCCCTGCGAAATCTGTCCCCAGAGCGGCTCCAGACCGATCGCATGGCCTTCGGATCTCTGCTGGAGACCTTCGTGCTCGCCGAGCTGCTCAAGCTTGCGAGCTGGAGCGCCATGCATTGCGAGTTCCACCACTTCCGGGACCGATACGACAACGAGGTCGACATCGTCATCGAAGACCAGGACCGGCGCGTCGTCGGCATCGAAGTCAAGAGCCGCGCGACGGTGACGAGCGAGGATTTCTCGGGCCTGCGCAAGCTCGCCGAGGCATGCGGCAAGCGGTTCACGCTCGGCCTGGTTCTCTACGACCACGATACGATCGTGCCCTTTGGCGAGCGACTGTTCGCCGCGCCGATTTCGACGTTGTGGAGCTAGTGGCCGGCCGCGCTTTCACCTGCATTTCACGCCGACCTGCAGTTCCTGGCTTAACCCGGTCGAGCGCTGGTTCGCATTGGCTACTCAGCAAGCGATCCGACGCGGCTCGTTCGACTCGGTCGCGGATCTCAAGCGGCGCGCACTACAACCAACATCCAGGCCGTTTAGCTCGATTGCTACTGCCTTGTTAAACGCTGCCTATCATATGGCGCAAATTTGGGTCCATATTAAAGGCACGTATCAGATGGTGACCGGCGCCGCCTCCCCTGGGACTGGATGGCGAGTTGCAGCGCCTGCTCACCGCCGCCGATCGGGCGCTGCCTAGGCTCGGCGTGCGCGATTTCCTGCTTTAGGCCCACCCGATTTCCAGTTTTAGGACCCACGTTGCATGGGTCACCGGCGGAGGCCGTCGGGACGGATGTTTACGCGTCTTTCCTCTTCGCGGCAAGCTTGCGGGCTTTGACGCCGCGATAGCTCTCACCAGTGATGCTGAGCGTGAGGGCAGCGTGCTCGAGGCGATCGCGGATAGCGTCGGCGATGACCGGGTCGCCGATCACCTCGACCCAGTGAGTCAGCGGCAGTTGCGTGGTGAAGAGCATGGACTTTCCGATTGAGCGCTCTTCGAGCAGCTCGCACAGGTCCTGCGCTTCGGTGGCCGTCATCTTGCGCATTCCAAAATCATCCAGGATGACGAGGTCGGGCTTGGCGAGCTTGTCGCGGAACTTGAGGTACGTGCCCGCCGAGCGCGCCAGCGCGAGATTTTCCAGCCACGTGGTGAAGGTCATGTAGAGCACCGATTTGCCGCTGGCGCAGGCGTGCAGGCCGATGGCCTGCGCGATGAAGGTCTTGCCGACACCGGTTTGCCCGATGAGCAGCACCGGCCGCGCTTCGCTCAGCCAGTGCAGGCTGTAGAGATCCTTGATCTGCGTCTTGGTGATCGAGCGGTTGGCGGTGAAGTCGAAGTCCTCGAAGCTCGGACGCAGGGCGAACTTCGCGGCCTTGATGCGGCGGGTGGTCTTGCGGTCGCTGCGGTAGTCGTTCTCCGCCTGCAGCATGGCGTCGAGGAAATCCGTGCAGCTCCATTGGTCGCGGGTGGCCTCGGTCACGAGGCGATCGAAGGCGTTGGACATGCCGAGCAGTTTCATCTCGGCCATCAAGTTTCGGGCGACAGCGGTACTCATGATTTCAACTTCTCCTGGTTGGGATGGACACAGTCGGCGGTGTTGCCGCCGACGTAACGAAGCATGGGATTACCCGGTATGCGCACGATGTCGCGGCCGAGTGGATTGAGGTCGGTCTTCTGATGGCGCGCCTGGGCGAGCAGGCTCTGGAAGTACGGAACGCGGATTTTGTTGAAGTGGCGCATGTGGGCGATCGCCGCCTCGATGTGAGTGCTGCCACGTTCATGTCCGCAGGCATGCAGCTCCTTCGACGCCGAGCGGACCAGCCCCTGCACGCGACGGATGTTTCCGTACACATCGGCGTTGAAGAGATCCACCACCAGCCGGTGCAGCTCTGTGTGGATGAACCGGGACTGCGAGAGCAGCTTCTGCGGGGTGGCCTCGTAGTACGCCTGGGAGGCCGGCGGAAAGTGAGCGTCGAGCTTAATCCGCCGGCCATCGCGGTGGCGGCAGCGGGGATGAACGGCGAGGCGCTCGAGTTCGAGGAAGATCTCGACGTGGTGCTCGGTCAGCTTGACCCGCAGCAGCTTGCCTCGGTGGATGTGCGGAGCACTGTAGTACACGCTCTCCAGCTGGATGTAGCAGTCCGGATGAAGTCTCGCCTGCTTCCACTCCCCGACGTCAAAGGCAGTAGGCGGCAGCGCTTTGAGGGCGGTTTTCTCCATCGTCTCGAAGCGTTCGCGCCGCGAGACGCCAAAGCGCGAGTGCGGCCGCGCGTTGATCTTTTCGACGCATTCGCTGAGCGCCCGATTGATCTGCCCCAGTGAGGTAAATCGCTGGCGCCGATGCCGGAAGCGCACGTAACGCATCAGGATGCGCACCAGGCCTTCTACGATTGCCTTGTCTTTAGCATGGCGCGGACGGGCGGGAACCACTGCTGTACCGTAGTGCGCGGCGAGCTCCGCGTATCCGGGATTGAGATCCGGGTCGTACACGTGGCACTTGAGCACGCCCTGCCTGAGGCAGTCCGGCACCGTCACATGCGCCACGCCGCCGTAGAAGGCAAACATGCGTCGATGGCAGGTGAGCCAGTTGCTGCTCTTCGTGTCCTCGGCTGCCCAGGCAAAAAGCAGCTGGCTGAAGCCGAGCCCGGCGACGAACACGTATGCCCGGTGGATCTCGCCGGTGGACAGCTCGATCCACTCGAGCGTGTCGCCGGCGTAATCGACCTCCACGCGCTCGCCAGGCTCGAACTCGCGCGCAGTGACCGCGGCCTGCCGGTACTGCGGGAACTTGCGGTAGAACTGCTTCCAGAAGTTCGAATACGTGGTGAGCTCGCGAGCCTTCTCCTCCCACAGGAACTTCAGCGGATGTCCGAGGCCGAGGTCGTGGATGATCTGCGGCCACTGCACCTGCGTCATCCACGGCGGATCAATGGCAGGCTTCGGCTGATTCGGAGAGCCGCGTTGCCGATCGCGGATTTCACGCACCGTCGTCCGCGAGCACTTCAGCGCCCGTGCAATTTCCCGCACACCGCGGCCCGCCGCCAGCAGCCGCTCGATTTCCTGGTACCGCTCCACCGTGAATTTCCTCCGCGACATCGCGCCCCTCCCGCCCCGTGACTGACACAGAACGTACAGGGCAAAAACCGCCCGTTCGGCGGCTGCCGCAGGTGGTCCCAATCCGAGGAAATCGGGTGGGCCTAATTCCAGGAAATCAGGTGGTCCTCAGCCCGGGAAACCGGGTGGGTCCAATCAGAGGAAATCGCGCACTCGGCGTTTCCGTGCTCACTCTGCCGAACCCGGACGGCATGAATCTCGCGGATCAGGCGCACTGAGCCCGCCAGCTCGGCAGTCGAGCTGCCGTGGTTTATGCTTTTTGCGGTCCGCGCTTTTCGCCGGTTTCGAATCCGATTTCAGGTTGATTGCTCGCCATGATCAAGGACATCCAGCTCGACGGCTTCCATTTGCGGTGCGACGTTCTCGAGAAGCCCGGCGCACCCGCGTTGCTCTTCCTCAATCCGCTCGCTGCGAGCTTGGAGATTTGGGACGGACAGATCGCCGAGCTGGGTCGCGAATTCACGCTCGTGCGTTTCGATGCACGCGGTCACGGTGAATCTCAGGTCGGACCGCTGCGCGAGCTTTCGATGGAGCGCTTGGCGCAGGATGCGCTGGCGGTGCTCGACGCCGTTGGCATCGAGCGGGCACATGTGTGCGGACTTTCGATCGGCGGGATGACGGCGATGAAGCTTGCGACGCTCGCGCCAGAGCGCGTCAACAAGCTCATTTTGTGCTGCACGACCCCCTACATGCCGACGGTCCAGACGTGGCAAGAGCGCATTGCGATAGCCTCGAGTCAGGGCGTTGCCGCGCTCGTGGACGGCATTCTGCAGCGCTGGTTCGCGCCGCGCTTCCGCGCGGCGGAGCCGAAGCAAGTCGAACGAGTGCGCGCGATGCTCTTAAAGACGAGCGCGGCCGGATTCGTGGCAAGCGCCGCTGCGATTCGCGACATGGATCAGCGAGAGACCATCCGTGCGATCAGCGCGCCCACACTCGTCATTGCAGGTGCCCAGGATGCTGGCATTCCGCCTGCGCAAGCCGAGCTGATTTTGCGCGCGATCCGCGGCTCGCGTCTGACCGTCCTGGATTCGGCGCATGTACCGAATGTCGAGCAGCGTGAGGCGTTCAATGCGACGGTGCTCGAGTTCCTGAAGCAGTAAGGGTCCTGATGGGTTCCGGGCTGCGGGCTAAGCCAGATTCGTGATCATCAAGTTGCGGAATCCCGGCATGTACCAGAAGCGCTCGGTCTTCGCGTTCGCGAGCCCAGGAAACGTCTTCCAGGTCTCGTCTGAATAGAAGAAGAGCGGATACGGGCACGCTCTCTTCTTACTGCGAACACTCCAGAAAGGAGACAGCGTGTGCGGCTCGATCGGCGTGCTCACTGCTGGAACCACTGTGCAGCTTCGTTTGCTGACGCGCGCCATTTCAGAGGTGACCCGGCACAGCTGCTGGACGGGAATGTGCTCCAGAACCCCGATCGACACTACCGCGTCGAACGCGTTGTCGTCGAAGGGCAAGTCCTGAGCGTCCGCCTGGGTGAAGTGAAACTCACACAGCGGGTCGAGCTTCGCGAGGTCGACGCCATGACATATGAAGCCGTCGTCCAACGCAAAACGGATGAAGTCGGCACCATTTGCACAGCCAATCTCGAGCACCTTCGCCGGTGGTGAGATGCCGAGTGCATGAATCATCCGGAGATATCGGCGGTGCTTGAACTTGCGTGCGAACGCGGTCGCCTTGTACTTCTGATACAGCACGGTGAGATTTGTTCGCCTGCCTTAGCCGACCAGTCGCGCAGCGGCGTCGTAATCGACGTAGGTTCTCGATCCAGAACCGACGTACATTTAACCAGTGATCTGGGGAATACCGACGGATTGCGCGCGGCGCGGAGAGCACGAGAGTAAAGGGTGAATGTGACCGCTGCGTTGCTGCGTTCGTGTCTTCTCGCCAGGTCGCTGCGTGAGCATACTCGCGCTCGCGAGCGATTGCCTGAAGGTGCTGAACGATCAGAATGCGGCGCGGCCTCCAGCGGACGTGGCCCTGCCCGGCGTGCGGACCGTGGATATCGGAGACACGAGACTCACCTCTAGCCACGGCAACACGCCCGCAACAGTGTCTCAAGAGATTCACCTTGCGTGGGGTGCGGTAGCACAAGGGAAGGTCTGGCGTTGCTCGCGCGTGAAGGACGCAGCCGAGCTGAGCAACGTGATCGCGGCGGCGGAGAAGGTCGGTCGAGACGAAAAGTCCCGCAATCCTCGCGCAAGCCTCTGGCTACGTCGGCGTGTGCGTGAGTTCAGCCTTTGACGAATTCTTTGGGAAAGTGGCGCGCCCGGAGGGATTCAAACCCCCGACCCTCGGTTCCGAAGACCGATGCTCTATTCGCTGAGCTACGGGCGCGTGCGCGAAGTCTAGCGTGTTCCGCGGCCCGGTCGATACCGAGTCGCGCTCCTCTCCGAGCGCCGCGCAGCCGGCAGGTGCCCCTCAGCGCGGCCACGGCCCCGTGATCCCCACGCGCGAGTCAACAATCCGAACGAGCGGCGAGGGGCCGGCGGGCGCGACGCCACCCGGCGACACGAGGCGGGTCGCGCACCTCGTGTGGCAGCATCGTCCCCGTACTGGGGATGCGTAGCGCCGGGCGATTGGCCTTCCTTGAGCTGCACACTGATTCTGTTGCCGGGCATGGACGGAACGGGCGAGCTGTTCGCGCCGCTCGTGCGCGGGCTCGGCCCCTATGTGCCGACGCGCGTCGTGCGTTACCCGGATCGACCGCTCG
>DASZSS010000244.1:0-1673 GCA_035548535.1 Steroidobacteraceae bacterium | reverse complement strand
GCGTGCTCGGCGAGCACCCGGAGCTGGTCCGCGAGGCGCTGGATCGTCGCGGCATCGAAGAGCGCGGTGCTGTACTCGAAGCCTCCGCGAATCTCCGCCTGGTCGTCCCACAAGAACAGCGTGATGTCGTACATCGCCGCGGCACTCGTGGTCTGGAACTCCGAAGCCAGCGGCGTGTTTTGCAGCACGAATGCCACCTGGAACACGGGCGACCACGCGGCGGTGCGCGCCGGGTGCAGCGCTTCGACGAGCTTCTCGAAAGGCAGATCGCGATGCGCCTGCGCTTCCAGCACGCTCTCGCGCAACTGCCGGATGAAGCCGCTCACGGTCGGATCGCCGCTGAGATCGCTGCGAATCGGGAGCGTGCTGACGAAGAGACCGATGAGCCGCTCGAGCTCGGGCGAATCGCGCGTCGCCACCGGCGTCCCGACGACGATGTCGGTCTGGCCGCTCGAGCGATAGAGAAGAATCTTGAAGAGCGCGAGCAGCGTCATGTACATCGTGGCGCTCTCGCGCCGTGCCAACGCACGCAACGCCGTCGAGAGCTCGCGCGAGAACGTGAAGCCGTATGTGCTGCCCGCGAACGACTGCTGCGGCGGCCGCGGCCGGTCCGTCGGCAACTCGAGAAGCGCGGGTGCGCCCGCGAAACGCCGCGTCCAGTACTCCAGCAAGCCATCGAGCGTCGCACCGCTGAGGCGCTGCCGCTGCCGCTGCGAGTACTCGGCGTAGCTCACGGGCAGGCGGTCCGCGAGCACCGTGCCGCGCGATCGCGCGCTGTAGTGCTGATGAATCTCGGCCAGCAGAATGGCGAGCGACCAGCCGTCGCACACGATGTGATGCATCGTGAATAGCAACGTGTGACGCTTCGGATCTTGTGTGACGAGCGTGACCCGCAGCAGCGGCCCGGTCGCGAGATCGAATGGCGTGCCGGCCTCTTGTTTCTTCAGCCGTTCCAGCGCGGACTCGCGCTCCTCCTCGGGGAGCGCAGACAAATCGACTCGCTTCAGAGGCACCGGCATTTGCGGCAATACGACCTGCATCGGCTCGCCGTCGACTTCGCGGAACACGGTACGCAGCGAGCCTTGCTTGCGGACGACGTCGTTGATCGCGTCTTCCAGCATCTGCGGGTCGATGGCATCGTAGAGCTCACGCGCGCCCGCGACGATGTACGCGGCGTTGCCCGGCTCCAGACGCTCGATGAACCAGAGGCGGCGTTGTGCGAACGAGGTGGGAAACTCGCCGACACTGCGATCGACGAGCTCGCCGGCAAGCGCGTCGGGCGGTGCGGTCTCCTCCGCCGGCACCTCCAGCGACGCGAGATAGGCTTTAATCTCTGCCTTGCGAGCGGTGAGCTCCTGCTGCAGCTCCGGCGTCAAGCTGCCGCTCGGCGCGCTGACGTGGACACGCCCGTCTTCGAGCCAGACGCGCACGTCGCGTGCGCGCAGATCGGCGATGAGCTGGGTCACCGTCACAGCTCGATCTCCTCCCGATTCTCTTCGGGCTCACGCAGTGCACGGCTCTTCGCCTCGGCGGCCCACAGGGCCGTGCGCACGTGCTCGGCGAGCCCGGCGACCGTCGGCGCCTCGAAAATGGCGCGCATCGGCAGCCGCACCTTGAAGATGTCCTGCACCCGCGCGAGCACGCGCGTGGCGAGCAGCGAATGTCCTCCGAGA
>DASZSS010000243.1:0-2730 GCA_035548535.1 Steroidobacteraceae bacterium | reverse complement strand
TTCTCGGCGCGCGACATCGAGCGCATCGTGAGCACGCTCAACTGGCAGGACGCGTTCAAGGACCGGCCGCCGCGCGAAGAGCTCACCTTCCGCCGCAAGCAGGAAGATCAGAACTTCCTCGTCAAGTTTCCGCTCGGCCTGCGCAGCCGCCACTTCCAGCTCCCGAAGGGGCTGATCCAGGGTCAGAAGCTCAATCAGGAGTTGCGCAAGCTCACGCTGCCCGTCGCTCGCATCACCGACTTCGATCAGCTGCCCACGCCGTTCCGCGCGGTGGCGACCGACCTCGAGACGGGCGAGGCGGTGATCATGGGCAGCGGGGATCTCACGAGCGCGATGCGCGCAAGCCTTTCCGCGCCCGGCGTATTCTCGCCGGTCGAGCGCGAAGGCCGCCTCCTCGTCGACGGCGGCCTGTCCGAGAACCTGCCGGTCGACGTCGCGCGCAGCATGAACGTGGACGTGCTCATCGTGGTCGACGTCGGTTTTCCGCTCCTGAAGCGCGAGAAGCTGACGAGCGCGCCCGTCATCTCGAACCAGATGCTCGCGATCCTGGTCCGCCGCAATTCGGATCGGCAGCGGGCGACGCTCACCTCCCGGGACATCGTGATCGACCCGCCGCTCGGCGATACCTCGTCGTTCGATTTCGGCGTCGTCACCCGCAACATCGCGGCCGGCGAGCGCGCGGCGCTCGCGGCCAGTCGCGCGCTGAGCGCGTACTCGATCAGCCAGGACGATTACTCGATCTACACGGTGAAGCGTGAGGACATTCGGCGCGGCACGCCGGTGGTTCAGTTCGTGCGCGTCGAGCCGGGGTCGGAGCGCTACGCCGATGCGCTCGCGAAGCTGTTCGACGACGTCGTGGGCAAGCCCGTCGATGCGGATGCCTTGAGCAAACGCGTCACGGGCTACTACGGCAAGGGCAACCTCGAGGCGCTCGACTATCAGCTCGTGAAGGACGACGACGACCGCTATGGGCTCGCGGTGAGCGCGCGCCGCAACTCATGGGGCCCGAACTACGTGCGCTTCGGCCTCAACCTGCAGGACGATTTCGAAGGGAATTCCACCTACAACGCGGCTGCTCGCTTCGTGCTCTCCGAGATCACGCAGCCCGGCGGCGAATGGGTGTGGGATCTGCAGGAAGGCGACACCTCGCGCATCGCGACCGAGATCTACTTGCCGCTCTCGCAATCCCTGCCGTACTTCGTCATGCCGCATGCGGAGCTCGAAGCGCGCAACGTGGCGCAGGTGGTCGATCAGGACATCATCAGGGAGTACCGCGTGCGCAGCTTCGGCTACGGCCTCGACGTCGGCCGCGAGTTCGGCAACTGGGGCGAGATTCGCTTCGGCTTGCGCTGGGACCGGGGCACGACGCACGTCCGTGTCGGCGACCCGCTGCCGACCACGCGCTTCGACACGAACGGCTACTTCACGCGGCTCTCCTACGATCGGCTCGACGACGTGAATTTCCCGCGGCACGGCACGTCGGTGACGCTCGAGTGGGATGGTCAGCGCGTCGGCCTCGGCGAGGATCGGACGGCCGATCGCTTGTCGTTCAACTGGATCACCGCGCGCACCTTCGGCCGCCAGACGGGCGTGCTGTGGACCTCCTTCGGCACGGCGTTGAACAAGCCCTCGCCGGATGTGCGCACGCTCTTTCAGCTCGGCGGATTCCTGAATCTATCCGGGCTGAAGGCGGACTCGCTGGCCGAACCGCACTACGGCATCACGCGGCTGCTGCTCTACCGCCAGATCGGTCGCGGCGGGCCGGGCTTCCTCGATGTGCCCGCGTATCTCGGCGTTTCGCTGGAAGCCGGCAACGTCTGGCCGGTGCGGGGGGACGCGAGCTTCGGCAGCTTGCGCAAGGATGCCAGCGCGTTCCTCGGGCTCGACACGCCGCTCGGACCGGTCTACGTTGCGACCGGGTTCGATCAGCACGGCGGGCAGGCGTTCTACTTGTTCCTCGGCCGGACGTTCTGAGGACGGCCGGGCGCCGCGCGGCTCAAAGGCCGCGGCTTTCCGAGAGCTTCTCGACTTTCTGGAACACGAGCGAGGGCTTGTCGCCCGCGCGCGAGTACTCGTGGCGGCGGCTCATCTCGGCGAGCGCGGCGTCGCGCTCCTCGGCGGTCGGATACCAGTGCAACCGATGCCATTCCGGCCCGAGGAGCTTGCGAAAAGGGTCTCCCTGGGGGAGGCTGACGCGAATTCCGTACGGCCGGAGCTGCTCGATCGGCGGTCGGCGCAAGTTGTGCGATTGACTGATACCCATAGGTTGCGGCGGGCTTGCTCTCCAGTGTGGGCGCGCACTTTAGGCACGCCCGCGGTCGCGGGCAAGTGACGGGCTCGCAGCTTCTCCAGCCGCGTATTTCCGAGCCGCTTAGCGGCTGCTCGCGACGAGCACCATGGCGCCGATGATCGCCGCCGCCACCGCGAAGCGCGCGATCGTCGGGAGCACGCCGGTGGCGAGTTGAAACTTGTCCCAGACGGTGAGCCGCGCTTCGCGCGGCCGCTCCGATCCCGGCGTGAGGAGCCGGTACTCGCGCGGCACGACGGATGCGGGCGGCGCAGCCGCGGGCTTCATGCCCTTGCGAGTGAGCAGCGCGATCTGCGTTTCCGCCGCGAGCAACTGCTCGAGCGCGGCGAGTCGCAACGCGCCCAGGCTCGACGACGTGGAGCGTATCCAGCTCGTCACCGCGTTCAGCCATTCGCCGATATTGCTCTGCTGCGGCGGGGGTA
>DASZSS010000242.1:0-16952 GCA_035548535.1 Steroidobacteraceae bacterium | reverse complement strand
GATCGCGTTCGCCGTGTACCTGTTCGCCGCAAAGGACAGCCCGACGGCGCCGCCGCCGAAGAAGTGGTCGGAATATCTCGCCGTGCTGCGCATGGGCGACACGTGGTGGTTCATGTTCTTCTATTCCGTCACGTTCGGCGGCTTCGTCGGGCTCGCCTCCTCGCTGCCGCTTTATTTCAACGCGGAGTACGGGCTCGATGCGGTGACCGCCGGCTACTTCACCGCCGGCTGCGTCTTCATCGGCTCGCTCGTGCGGCCGGTGGGCGGCGCGCTCGCCGATCGCGTCGGCGGCATCAAGACGCTCACGACGATGTATGCCATCGCGGCGGTCGGTCTCGTGATCGTGAGCTTCCGCCCGAACACCGTGCACACGGCGCTCGCTCTGTTCGCGATCTGCATGCTCGCGTTCGGGATGGGGAACGGCTCGGTGTTTCAGCTCGTGCCCCAGCGCTTCCGGCACGAGATCGGCATCATGACCGGGCTCGTCGGCATGACGGGCGGGGTCGGCGGATTCTTCCTCGCCTCGAGTCTCGGCGTTTCGAAGCAGCTCACGGACACCTATCAAGCGGGCTTGCTGCTCTTCGCCTCATTCGCGGTGCTCGCGCTCGCCGCGATCACGACCATCAAGCATCGCTGGCGCGCGACGTGGGGCGCCGTGGAAATCGCCGGCGCGCGCATTTGAGGGAGCCGAACTCGGCTTGGCGTTCGACGAACGGCTACGGCATGGAAAGCGCGAGCCGGCTCACGCGCCTCGCGGCGGGCGCGTGAGTAGCTCGTGCAGCACCCGCGCGTGGCTGACGCTCGGGTCGCGGCCGGCGAAGAGCAGCGTCACGGGCCCTTTCGCGGCACGCAGACGCAAGTCGTCGAGCACCGTGGCGTGCGCGCGCAACTCTGCGCGGTAGCGGCGGCGAAACTCCGGCCACTTCTCCCGCTCGTGCCCGTACCACCGGCGCAGCTCGGTGGACGGCGCGATGTCCCGCAGCCAGACATCGATCCGCGCGGCTTCCTTCTTCAAGCCGCGCGGCCAGAGCCGATCGACCAGCACCCGAAAGCCGTCCGCGCGCGCAGGTTTGTCGTATGCGCGCTTGAGAAAAACGCCACCGGCCTGCTCGGTCTCCTCGATCTCGTGCAGGAAGCACGCGGGCGAGCTGTAACGTCGCGCTCTCATCAACCCGATTCCAATTGCCCGGGGCGGCCTATGAGCTCTCGCCGACCAGATCGCGGTACGCGTGCCACGTCGCGTGTCCGAGCAGGGGCGCGACGACGATCATGCCGACGAGCAGCGTGACGAAGCCGAACGCGGTGAGTGCGACGATGAGCGCGCTCCAGCGCAGCATCGCGCCGGGATTCGCGAACGTCGCCTTGATGCTCACCCACATGGCGGCTTCCGCCGTCGCATCCCGATCGATGATCAGCGGCACCGCAACCACCGACACCGCGAACACGATGACCGCCAGCACGGCGCCGGAGGCGAAGTAGCCCAGCACTTGCCCCGCGCTCGCCGTGTCGAGGAATCCACCCCAGAGCTGCGGCCAGGGCGGGCTCGTCACCGAGCGCAGCATGGCTTCCGAGGCGACGAACCAGATGAGCGCGGCGAGCGCGAGCATCCCGCCGAACTTGAAGAGCTCGCGCGCATGGCGGCCGATCACTTGCAGCGACTCGTCGAACCCGACGGGCTCGCCCGCTGCGCGGCGGCGCGACAGCTCGCATGCGCCCGTCGTCATGATGGGCCCGACGAGGAGATATCCGAAGATGGCCGCGGCGATGAAGTACGGATGCGTGCCGCCGACGATGAGGAGCACGGCGCCGAGGCCCGCGATGAGCAGCCCGTGCCCGAGACTCGCCATGCCGAAATGCCGCAGATCATCCCATCCGGCCCGCACCCACGCGCCCGGCCGGTCCAGGGCCACGCGCCGCACCGCGATGTGCGGGTAGTGCTGCATCGTCCAATCGAGGATCGTGTTCATGCCAGCGCCTCCGCTTCGTTCCGATCAGAGAACGACTTGTACGTCCGCCTGTCCTTCGCGATTCAGTACATTGACCGCGACATCATCGCCATGGCGGCGGAAGAGGATATCCAGACGTGCGTCGCCCACCGACAGGTGGCGAATGCGCATCCAGTCGAGCACCGCAGGCAGCCGCGGATGCTTGAACAGGACGCGGCGCTCGCGCCCGTCGATGGTCATGCCGAGGGACGCGCTCAGCAGCGCCAGCGGCGCCGCGGCGGCCCACGCCTGCGGCGAGCACGCGATCGGATAGAGCGTGGGACCCTTCTCCGGCCGTCGATGCATGCCGCAGAAGAGCTCCGGCAGGCGCAGCAGGTCCATGTGCGCCGCCGCTTCGAAGAGCCCGGTGGTCACCTTCTCGAGCGCCTCGAGCGCGCCGTACTGCGCGAGCCCGAGCGCGATCAGCGCATTGTCGTGCGGCCACACCGACCCGTTGTGGTACGACGCGGGATTGAAGCGACTCTCGTGCGAGCTGACGGTGCGAATGCCCCAGCCCGTGAAGAACTCCCGCGTCATCAGCAGCTCCGCCATGCGCATGCCGCGCTCGGGTGCGGCGATGCCCGTGAACAGGAGCTGCCCGGCGTTCGAGCTGCGCACCTTGCACTGACGCTTCGCGCCGTCGAGCGCCAGCACGTAGCTGCCGAGCTCCTCATTCCAGAACTGCGCCTCGAACTGCTCCTGCAGTTGCCGCGCCTGCTCTCGCAGGCGAATGGCGAACCCGATCTCGTCCATCTCGTTGGCGAGCTGGGCCGCGAGCACGCGCGCGAGATACACGTACCCCTGCACCTCGCAGAGTGCGATCGGCGGCTCGGCGAGCCGGCCGTTCGCGTGGAACACGGCGTCCTCCGAGTCCTTCCAGCCCTGGTTCGCGAGACCACCGTCGCTGCGCCGCTTGTACTCGACGAAGCCATCGCCGTCGCTGTCGCCGTAGCGATCGATCCACGCGAGCGCGGCCTTGATGTTCGGCCAGATGTCCTCGATCGTCGTGCGATCGCCGGTGCGGCGCCAGTAGAGGCCGGCGAGCACCACGTAGAGCGGCGTGGAATCGATGGACCCGTAGTAACAGCCGAACGGCACTTCACCGAGTCGCGCGAGCTCGCACTTGCGCGTCTCGTGCAGGATCTTGCCGGGCTCGGCGTCGCGCTCCTGATCTTCGGTGGTCGCCTGGTACGCGGTGAGGAACTGCAGCACGCCGCGCGCGAGCGCCGGATCGGCCCATAGCATCTCGATCGCTGTGATGAGCCCGTCGCGCCCGAACGCCGTCGAGAACCAGGGAATGCCCGCGTAGGGATACGGGCCGTGCGGCGTGTCCGTGACGAGCATGTTGATGTCCGCCATCGCGCGCGCCAGCACATCGTTCACGATCGTGTTGGACGTTTCGACGTGCGCGGCCCGATGCAGCGAGCGGCGCAGCGCGCGCCGCGCCGCGCGCACGGCAGTGAAGAAGCGCCGCTCGACCACGTTGTCGCCGCTGTGACAGTGCACCGTCGTGAAGATCACCCGACGCGTCTTCGGCTGCAGGTCGAGCTCGAATGCGGCGTGGTGCTCGCTGAGCGCAAGCGGCGCCGGCTCGAAGGTGATCTCGGTGGCCCGCGGCACGCCATCGAGCGAGGCATAGTCGAAGCGCACCGAGTCGCGGCCCGCCACCCGCGGCGTGACGGCACCGCGGCGGTCACGGCGATGACCGCGCACCTCGAACAGGTCCGCGAAATCCGCATCGAAATCGAAGCCGATGCGCAGGCGGCGGCGCTCCTCGCCGAAGTTGCGCACCGCCAGCAGCTCGTAGCAGCTCGCCTTGTACAGGAACTTCACGCGCGTGAGGTGAATGGTGTCCTTCGGCAGCACGAGCCGGCCGTGCGCCGCGATGTCCGGGTTGGTGAGATCGACGTCGAGCACCGCGTTGTTGCTCTGAACCGTGGAGCTAAGGAGCAGCGGCTTCACGGTTTCGATCGTGAGACACATGCGCGAGAGAAAGCGCGTGTCCTCGTAGTAGATGCCGTCGGGGCTGTCCGCGCCGACGAGATCGCCGTAGTGATCGAAGAGCGCGAACGTGTCGTCGTGCTTCAGCGTGCGCGGGCGGCGCTCCGCGAGCGACGAGGTGGCCTGGATGTAGAATTCCGGCGGCGCTTCTGGCGCCGCCTGCGAGGCGCGCTTCTGCTCCGTGCTCATGACGCGAAACTCAGGCTGCGAGAGTGGCTGGGTTGCGGTCGATGAGCCGAGAGTAAATCGCCAGGTAGTCCTTGGCCATCCGCTCCGCCGAGAAGCGGTGCTCGAACCGCTCGCGCACGAGCCGCCGGTCGAGCATCGGGACGCGATGGACGGCATCCACCGCCTCGGGCACGGAGTCCACCATGAACCCCGTGATGCCCGGATCGACGATCTCCGGAACGGAACCGCCACGCCACGCAATGACGGGTGTGCCGCATGACATGGCTTCGATCAGCACGAGACCGAACGGTTCCGGCCAGTCGATCGGGAACAGCAGCGCCCGCGCGTTGCCGAGGAACTCGGACTTCTCGCGCTCGGTGATCTCGCCCACGTAGTCCACGAACGGCCCCTGCAGCAGCGGCTCGATGCTCTCGCGGAAATAGGCCTCGTCCGCGGCGTCCACCTTGGCGGCCATCCGCAGCAACACCCCTGCGCGACGCGCGATCTCGATCGCGCGATCCGGGCGCTTCTCCGGCGAGATGCGTCCCACGAAGGCGAGGTAGTCGCCGGTGGGATGTGGATTGAAGCGGCACACGTGACTCGGCAATCCGTGATAGACGGTGCCGGCCCAGCTCACGCCGTGCAGGGGCGCGCGCTGGTGATCCGAGATCGAGGTGAGCGGCACATCGGCGAACTCCGCAAACAGCGGCTGGTAGTCGGGCATGTCGAGCCGGCCGTGCAGCGTCGTGAGCGAGCGTGGCGGCAGGCCGGCGCGCGTGAGCGGCAGATGTGCAAGGTCATTGTGAAAATGGATGACGTCGAACTCGCGAGCGCGCTTGCGTACCTGCTCGAGCTGCAGCACCGCGTGCGGCGCGCGGTCCTGCACAGTCGGATCGAGGCGCAGCGCACGCGGCACGCAAGCGATGAGGCGCGCGCTCGTCTGCGAATCGCCGCTCGCGAAGAGCGTGACGTCGTGATGCTGGCGCACCAGCTCTTCGGTGAGATACGACACGACGCGCTCCGTGCCGCCGTAGAGACGCGGCGGAACGCTTTCGATCAGAGGCGCAACCTGAGCAATTTTCATTGGATCACTCGCTCTCGCGCCTTAACGACAGCAAGTTCCGTGCGCCCGCTGCGGAGCGCCGCTCGGCTCAGCGGTACGGTCCGATCGGTCCGTCGAAGAGCGTCATCTCGCTCGCGAACAGCACGACTTTGTCACCGCACCAGTTGGTGATCGGCGAGCCGGCGTTGCTCATCGTGAAGGTCTCGGGATCGGGCAGCGACCAGGCGACCGGCACGGCGACGACGCGCACGCGTTTGCCGCTGAGCTTCGCGGCCGCCTCTTTTTGCTTGTCCGGCGGCAACGCGCCGCTCACACAGTGGGTCGTTTGCGAGTCGGCAAACGCGGCCGGATCGGAATAGAGCGAGAATTCGCCGGCGAAGCGCACCCAGCCGACGTACACGCGCGGCCGTGCCGAGGCGTGCGGCGCGCTCGGCGACGCGCAGGCGGCCAGCAGCATGCTGCAACCGAGTGTGATGCCCGCGAGGGCGAGAGATCGAATCCAGCTCTTCATGTTCGTGCAGGTCTCGCTTGGCCACGCCGGTGCGTCTGCTACGCGACCGGGGGCGCTTTGGATGCGGAGCGCGTCACCGCCATCGGGACGCGCCGCGAAGTATAGTCCGCCGCGGAATCCGCCTTACGGGGCTTGCGCATGAAATGTCCGCACTGTCTGAGCTCGGATCTGAAGCCCACGATGATCGAGGAGTACCTGCCCGCGATGGGCTGCGCCTCGTGCCATGGGAGCCTCGTCTCGCTGCTTTACTACCGCCACTGGGCCGAGACGCAGAAGGCGCCGGCCGGGCCGCCGGCCAAACCGGTGGAGGCGATCGAGACGACCGACACGACTACGGCGATCCGCTGTCCGAAGTGCACGCGACTCATGACCAAGTACAAGCTGACCGGCAGTGTAGCGAATCGTGTCGACGTGTGCGCCACGTGCGATGAGGCATGGCTCGACGGCGGCGAGTGGGAGCTGCTCGAGGCCCTGCAACTCAGCCTGAAGATGCCGGCCATCTTCACTGACGCCTGGCAGCGACGCATCCGCCGCGAGCTCACCGAGGAGGCGCGCCGCTCGATCCTGACGCGCCTCATCGGCGAGGACGGCACGCGGCGGGTGGAGGAGTTCAAGGCCTGGCTCGGCCAGACCGCGCACAAGTCGCACATCCTCACGTATCTCTATCGCGACTGAGCGCGGCGTTCCGCGAACCAGTAGCCGGCGAGCAGCGTCTTCATGTCGGTGATCTCGCCGGTACGCACGCGGTCGATGAACGTCCGCGCAGGCAGCACGACGGTGAGGATGTCCTCGCCCTCGTCCGGGGCGCCGTGAATGCCGCCCGCGCCGGCCGTATCGACGATGCCGTACACGAGCGCGATGCGCTCGGACGTGCCGCCCGAGCTGACGTACGCACCAGGATGGATCAGGACCGGCTCGCGCAGCTCGAGCCCGGTCTCCTCGCGCATCTCGCGTACGGCGGCCGCAAGCGTCGATTCGTCGCCGTCGATCACGCCGGCCACGAGGTTGTCTCCAAATGGATACGTCGCCGAGACCATGAGCCCTGGACGGAATTCGTTCACGAGCACGATCTCGTCCCGCACGGGGTCGTGACCCAGCACGGCGACGGCATGCCCGCGCTCCATCACTTCACGCGTCAGCCGGTCGGTGCCGCCGGCGTGGCGCTCAACCTCGAATTCGTAGCGATAGACCTTGAGGAAGCCCTCGTGAAGGGCGGTACGGCTGCGAATCGCCGCATGCATTTTCCGTTTGCTCATGACGTGGCAGCATACGCCCGCCATCGCAGTGAAGCAGCGTTGCACGGGCACGCAGGCTGCTAGCTGCGGGCCGTTCATCTTTCCCTGGACTTGCTGGATGCATCGCCGACGATTTCTGATCGACACCACCACCCTCGTTTCCGCCGCGACCACGCTCCCCCGCTTCCTGCTCGGTGACAAAGCCTTCGCTTCCGGCATCGCGAAGCTCGGCGCGCCTCAGCCGTTCGACTACGCGCGTCTGAAAGGGGAAGCGCGTTCGCTGGCCGGGCAAGCGTATCGCCCCCCGCCGAGCCGATTGCCGCCGCCTATCGCCGCGCTCGACTGGGATCGCTGGCAATCGATCACGTTCCGCAAGGAGCACTCGCTCTGGGCCGGCGATGACCGGCTGTTCCAGGCGCGCTTCTTCCACCTGGGCTTCACGATGACGAAGCCGGTGCGGATCTACAGCGTGCAGGACGGGATGGCCCAGCAGATTGCGTACGACCCCGCCCTCTTCGACTACGGCCGCTCGGGCCTCGCGCGCGGCGACGCGCCGGCGGATCTCGGCTTCGCGGGCTTCAATCTGTTCTTCCACACGGACTGGAACCGCGACCGCGTCGCGTTCCAAGGCGCCTCGTACTTTCGCGCGGTCGACGGCGACAAGCAGTACGGCATGTCGCAACGGGGCCTCGCCATCGACACCGGTCTGCCGAAGCCCGAGGAGTTTCCGGATTTCGTCGCGTTCTATCTCGAGCGCCCGGCGCGCGACTCCAACCTGTGCACCGTGTATGCGCTCCTCGATTCGCCGAGCTGCACCGGTGCATACCGCTTCGTCATCACGGTGGCGGACACCCTGCTCATGGATGTCGATGCGGCGATCTATCCGCGCAAGCCGATCGAGCGCATCGGCATCGCGCCCGGCACGAGCATGTTCTACTACGGCAAGGCCGACCGCAGCCTCGCCGACGACTGGCGCCCGGAGATTCACGATTCCGACGGCTTGCAGATCTGGACCGGCGCGGGCGAATGGATCTGGCGGCCGCTCAACAATCCGCGCAGCGTGCGGGTCAACACGTTCGCGGACGAGCAGCCGCGCGGCTTCGGCCTCATGCAGCGCGAGCGCGATTTCCGGCAATACCAGGACGACGCCGTGTTCTACGAGAAGCGGCCGAGCGTGTGGGTCGAGCCGAAAGGCAACTGGGGCAAGGGCGCCGTGATGCTGCTCGAGATCCCGACGCGCGATGAGACCGCCGACAACATCGTGGCCTTCTGGAGCCCGGCGCAACAGCCGCAGCCCGGCCAGGAATATCTCTATGCGTACCGCCTGTACTGGGGACGGAGAAATCCCCGGTTCCACGACGATGGACGCGTCATCGCGACGCGCACCGGCATCGGCGGCGTCGTCGGCCGCAAGCGGCACTATTTCTCATGGCGCTTCGCGGTGGACTTCGCGGGCGGCGACCTCACCTCGCTCGGGGAGAAGGCCAACGTCACGGCGGTGGTGACGGCCTCGCGCGGGCGCGTCGAGACCGTCTCGGCGCGCCCCATCGTCGGCGCGGACGGCTGGCGGGCCATGTTCGATCTCGTGCCGGACGAGAGCACCGAGCCCGTGAACCTGCGCCTGTACCTGGCCCTCGACGGGCAGGCGCTCACCGAGACATGGCTCTACCAGTACGAGCCGCCGCCGCCGAGCGTGCGGGGCCGGTGGATCACCAGCTAGTGGCGTAACGCCGGCGCGCGAGCTGCCTTAGAATCGCTGTGCACAACGCGCACATCGTGAGGGTCGCTCGTGACGCCCTGGCATGCCGCACGCGCACTGCTACCCGCGCTCGCTCTCGCGGGGCTGCTGTGCGTGCCCGCCGGCGCCCGCGCCAAGTGCACCATCGGCAAAATGGCCGAGCTTCCCGTCACGATGAGGGCGATGAGGCCGCTCGTCGCCGCCAAGATCAACGGGGCAAGCGCGCTCTTCGTCGCCGACAGCGGTGCGTTCTACAGCCTCATCACGCCGGCGAGCGCCGCCGCCTTCGACCTGCCGCTGCGCTCGGCGCCCACGCCCATCACGATCAGCGGCATCGGCGGCACCTCGACTGCGCTTTTGACCACCGTCAAGCAGTTCACGCTCGCGGACATCCCGCTGCGCAACGTGGACTTCATCGTCGGCGGTAACGATCCGGGGAGCGGCGCGATCGGCTATCTCGGACAGAACGTGCTGAAAGTGGGCGACGTCGAGTATGACCTCGCGAACGGTGTGATCCGGCTCATGCGTCCCGACGATTGCCGGCGCGCCATGATGGCGTACTGGGTGCAGCCTTCGCAGCGCTTCTCGGTCATCGACATCAAGGAAGGCACTCCGATCGAGCCGCATACGCGAGGCGTGGCGTACATCAACGGCAAGCGCATTCGCGTGATGTTCGACACGGGCGCGATGATGTCGATACTCACGTTGCGCGCGGCGGAGCGCGCGGGAGTCACGCCCGAAACGGCGGGCGCCGAGCCTGCGGGGCTCATGCGCGGCGTCGGCACGGGCGCGATCCAGACGTGGATCGTTCCGTTCGCCAGCTTCAAGATCGGCGACGAGGAAGTGCCGAACGCGAAGCTGCGCATCGGGGATCTGCGTCTCGGGAACGCGGACATGCTCATCGGTGCGGACTTCTTTCTCTCGCACCGCATTTACGTCGCGAACGAGCAGCGCAAGCTGTACTTCACGTACGACGGCGGCCCGGTGTTCAACCTCGAGCACACGATCGAGACGTCCACCGCAGCGACGCTCAGCGCGCCGAGCGAGCAACCCACCGATGCCGCCGGATTCGCGCGGCGAGGTGCCGCATTTGCCGCGCGCAACAACTACACGCAGGCGATCGCCGATCTCACGCGCGCCTGCGAGATGGACCCGACCGAGCCGCAATACTTCTACGATCGCGGCGTCGCGCGCGTGAACAACAACCTGCCCACGCTCGCGATGTCCGATTTCAACGAGGCGCTGAGGCTCAGACCCGAGCACGTCGCCGCGCGCGTCGCCCGCGCGCAGTTGCGCGTTGAGCGCCGCGACGGCAAGGGCGCGATCGAGGACCTCGACGCCGCCGCCCAATCCGCGGCCAAAGAGGCGGACATTCGCCTGCAGATAGGCAACCTCTATGCGCGCGCCGGCTCGCTGGACGCGGCCGTCCGGCAATTCACGCTGTGGCTCGAGACGCACGAGCGCGACGGCCGCAAGGCCGACGTGCTGGCGGGGCGCTGCCGCGCGCGAGCGCTGCTCAACGTCGAGCTCGATCAAGCGCTCGACGACTGCAACGTCGCTCTGAAGCTGCGGCCCGACACGCCCGAATTCCTCGACAACCGCGGTCTCGTGCGGCTGCGGCGCGGGGAATTCGCGCGCGCGGTCGCGGACTACGATCTCGTCGTCCAGCGCGAGCCGGACAACGCGTGGGCGCTGTACGCGCGCGGGCTCGGCAAGCTCCGCCAGGGCGATGCCGCCGCGGGGGCGGCGGACATCGCCGCCGCCACCGCGAAGGAGCCGCGCATCGCCGAGGAGGCGAAGTATTTCGGGCTCGCGCCCTGACGCCTCAATGCCGATAGATCGCCGTGATGCCGATGGTGCGCGGCCTGAACGTCGTGCCGTTCGTGACGTTGTAGAACGACGCGAAGACCGAGCAGTCCGTGTTCCGGCAGGACGCGCGTCCCGTCAACGTGTTCGGCACCAGCGCATCCTCGTTCGTGAGATTGTCCGCGAACAGCGAGACGTCGAGGTCGCCGAACAGCATCCCGAGCCGCGCGGTGACGTAGCTCGTGGCCGGCGCCATGAACGCGTCGGGGGCGTAGCCGCTCGTGCCGGGCGGCGTCGCATTGGGGACCTTGCCCGTGTACTGCCAGTTGCCGACGAAATACGCCTCGTGATTCACGAGATTGAACCCGTAGCGCGCGCCGAGCGTCCCCTGCCAATGCGGCACGCCCACGAAGTCCTGGCCCGCGACGACGAGCGTGGAGCGCACGCCCGCGGCGTTCGGCACGGTGCGCACCGTTTCCGTGTAGTGCGCGTCGGTGAAGCCGACCGATGAATTCACCGTGAATCGCGGCGTCACGCGCCAGTCCGCTTGCATGTCGAACCCCTGACTGACCGCTTTGCCGATGTTCTGGATGTACGAGAACACGCAGGTCGGCAGCAGATACGGCGTCTGCGGCTTGTCCCAGTTGATGCGGAACAGGCTGCCGGCAAGGCTGAAGCGCCGATCGAACAGGCGCACTTTCGAGCCGGTCTCGTAGCTCCACACCTTGTCCGAGCCGTAGCTCGCGGGCGTCGTCGCGATGTTGAGCTGCGCAAGATCGGTGGCGCACTGTGCGGTGGCTTGCGCTTGCACGCCGCCCGGACGGAAGCCGCTCGCCGCGGTCGCGTAGAACAGGTTGTCCTCGGTGGCCTGCCAGGAGAGCGTTATCTTCGGTGTCACGGGATGTTCCGTGACCTGGCCGACGACGGGCACGCCCGGCGTGTTCGGCGCGCCGTTCGGATTCCCGGTAAACGGGGCCGCGACCAGCAGACCGTAGGTGTACGAGCTGAACGCGAGCCGTTCTTCCGACCAGCGCAACCCGGCCGTGATCCGCAGCGTATCCGTGAAGTTGAAATTGGCTTCGCCGAACACGGCGGCACGCCGCTCGTGAATGTTCTGGTTGGTGGCCGTCTGCAGATTGCTGGCGATCTCCTCCGCCGAGTGCAGCGGCGAGATGCCGAGCTGCGGGTGGCCCGTCAGCGCAAGCTGCAGAGCGGTGCGATCCTGAGTCGCTTCGTTGTGCGAGATCGTGTTGGCGTTCTGATAGTAGGCGCCTGCGATCCAGGTCAGGCGCCGCTCGCCCTGCCCAGACGAGATGCGCACTTCCTGCGTGAACGCATGTCGGCGCGCCGTATAGAAGTAGGAGCTCGTGAACGGTGTATCGAGATCGAAAATGAACGGCGACTGCACGAAGGGGTTGTAGCCACCCCCGACTGTCACCGTCGAGTTCTGCGGCTCCTGCATCGTGAGATCGCCGAAGCCGTCGCCGGCGTCTCGCATCCACGAGGTGATGGATTTGATCTGCGCCCCGCCGGCATCGAAATCCGCCGTGAAGCTCCCCAGCGCGAGGCGCGAAGTGCGCGGCGCGCGTGCCGCTTCGATGGGACCGTTGTATGCGAGCCCGACGTTGGTGTTGGCGACGGACGAGTAGGGCCCAAGATTGATCGGACCATACGTGTGCGCCGGATGAATGAACACCATCTGCCCGATATATCCCGGCACGTTCGTGTAGCACTGGAGCTTGCCGGTGATCGGGCACGCGACCGGATTGCTCGGCGTGTAGCCGGCCGGCAGCATGCCCCGCTGAGTCAGCGGCAGATTCGTCAGCGTGCCGGTCGGCGAGATCGGCGTGTTGTTCGAGAGCAGCGTCCCGAACGCCGGCGTCGTGTACTGCGGGATGTCGTTATAGGTGGTGTCGAGATCGTTCTTGCGATCCCACGCGTAATAGAAGGATGGCGTGAGGCTCAGGCTCTCCGTCGGCTGCCAGCGCAGCGCGCCCTTGAACGCCTTCTGATCCTGCGAGTTCGTATCCTCGTCCACGGTGGAACCAGTGCGCCAGTCGACGTGATCGACCCAGCCGCCGATCCGGCGGCCCCAGGCGCTGATGCGAAAGCCGAGCTTGTCCTGAACGATCGGCCCGCCGAACGCCGCGCCGAGCTCGCCTCCGGTGGCGCCGTGCTCGATGCCGTTGAGCTCCGCGCGCGCGTACGTCGAGTACTCCGTGACGCTCGGGCTCGGCGTGATGTAGCGGATCGTGCCGCCTTCGGAGGACGAGCCGTACAGCGTGCCTTGCGGTCCCTTCAGCACCTCGATGCGCTCGAGGTCGAACATGAGCGGCAGGAAGGTGCCGCCACCCGTGACGAGACCGCCGAGGGTGCGTGCCTGCAGCGGCGACTCGTCGAGATAGACGCCCGTGGTCGCGGCGTTGTTGCCCTGGATGCCACGGATCGAGATCGGCGGGCCGTTACCGCCATTGAAGCCGATGCGCAGCGACGGCACCAGGCGCTGCAGATCCTGGCTGTTTTTGATGCCGAGCTCGTCGAGCGACTTCTGCGTCTGCGCCGCGATGCTCATCGGAATGCGGCTGACGGCCGTTTCGCCCTGCCGGTTGGCGGTGACAACGACTTCGTTGAGATCGTTGTCGTCGACCCCCGCCGCATTCTGCGCCCAGAGCGGCAGAACACCGGCACCCATCAGTATTGTTGTGAGTAATAGCCGTGTACCCATATGCGACCCCCTCCTGGCCAGCGCCCCGACTGTCGCACGCGGCCTGCGGTGCGAACAATCGGCCGCCCCGCTCGTGACCACGTGTCGATTCATGGGACTGGTCGAGCGTATAACCGGTTGTTCCAAGTACGAACATCCGGCGCCGAACGGAAGTCGGACTTGCCTGTAGCGGAAGTCGCACCGGCCGCCGGCCGGCGCGGGGGCGGAACGCTCGGTGGGGCGCGGCTATTCGTTGAAGGGCGCGACGGTCACGCGCCGGCCGAGCAGGAATGCGTCGGCAACCAGGCGGAACGGCGCAAGATCCACATCGCAGCGCCGCTCGCGCACCAGCGTGGCGAAGTGTGCGTAAAGACGCGCGTACTCGTTATCCCGGCCGTCGACCACCAGTTCGCCGTCGATGCGCAGGAAGCGGCCGCCGCGCGCGAGCTGCAGTCGCCCGCCGTCGGTCTCGACGTCGATGTCCCAGGTCTGCGGACCCGTCTGCAGGAAATCGAGCTCCACGGTCACCGGCACGCCGTGCTCGCTCTTCAGTCGCAGCGTCGCCGCGATCGGCGTCTCGCAATTCGACGGCACATCCAGTTGTGCGTCCTCGAGCACGAGCGCTCCCGGCAACACGCGTGTGACGATCGACAGCGCGTTGATTCCGGGATCGAATACGCCGAGCCCGCCGGCCTGCCAGATCCACTGCTGCCCCGGATGCCACACGCGCACGTCTTCCTTCCATGTCACGGTGACGCTGCGAATGTGCCGGGACGCGAGCCAGTCGCGCGCCGGCTCCACCCCATCCGCGGCGCGCGAATGCCACGAGGCAAACAGCGCGAGGTTGCGCCCGCGCGCGAGATCGAGCAGCGCGCTCACTTCGTTCAGCGTGGCGCCCGGAGGCTTCTCGAGCATCACGTGCCGGCCGCGCGCGAGCGCATGACGCGCGATGGAATAACGCACCTGAGGCGGCGTGCAGATGGAGACGGCATCGACATCCGTAACCGCGTCGAGCAGCTCCTCGATGCTCATGAAATGAGCAACCCCCTCGAGAGAATGCTGCGGGCTCGCCGCGGCCACGAGCACATAGGAAGGATTGGCGGCCAGTGCCGGCAGATGCTGATCGCGCGCAATCTTGCCAACACCGATCAAGGCAATGCGGATCGGCATGAGCCGCAACGATAGCACGCGCGCGGCAACGCCCCAATGGGGCCGCAATCGCGCTCAGTGGCGATCGAGCGGCAAGCGCACCGTGAACGTGCTCCCGAGACCCGCGCCTGCGCTCTGCGCTTCGACCGAGCCGTCGTGCAGCTCGACGAGACTGCGCACCAGCGACAGGCCGATGCCGAGCCCGCCATCGGCACGCGTGGCGTGCGATCCCACTTGCGAGAACAGATCGAACACGCGATGCAGATCCTCCGGCGGTATGCCGATGCCGTTGTCCGTGACACGCACCACCGCGGACAGCCCTTCGCGCGCGAGCGCCACGGTGAGCTTGCCGCCCGGCTCGCTTTCGGGCGCGAGTTGCTCGAGGAGGCGCTGACGTTCACGCTTGGCTCGCGCACTCAGTTCGCATTTGCGCCAGACCGCGCGCTTGCGCGCTTTTCCGTCGACATTAACGCAGGTTAGTGGCGCATGACGGAGGGACCACTAATGATGCCCGACATGCATTCGACTCACGATGTGCCGCGCCGGCACGATGTCACTCCTGAGGAACAACTCGACGAGCTCAGGCGGCGCGCAGACGCGCGGTTCTTCGAGCACCGCCGACAGGTTCGCGACCTGCTCGCGGTGAGCCGTGCCATCGTCCGCCGGACCGCCCTTGCGAGCGGCTCGGTGGAGGACTTCGCCGCACACCTCGAGGGGCGGCTCGGTGCGCTCGCGCGCGTGCAGGAAATTCTCATGCGCGTCGGCAGCGAAGGTGCGGATCTCGCTGAGCTCGTGAGCGGCGGCTTTCTGGCCGAAGCGATTCCCGAGTCGCGCTTCGAGGTGGCGGGTCCGCGCACGATGCTCTCAGGCAAGGTGGCCGCATCGCTCGCGCTCGCGCTCCACGAGCTGACCACGAACGCCATCAAGTTCGGCGCGCTGAGCACGCCCCACGGCCGTGTCGCCGTGCGCTGGGTGCGCGATGCGCATCGGCCCGAGCGCATCCGGTTCGAATGGCAGGAACGCGGCATATCGATGCTCACGGACGCCCCGCGACCGGTCGGCTTCGGAACCGAGCTCATCGAAAAGACGTTGCCTTACGAGCTGCGAGCGCGTACGGCGCTCGACTTCGCCCCCGGGGGCGTGCGCTGCCTCATCGAATTTCGAGCCGAGATGCCCGTGCGAGGAGACCATGACTAGCAGCCTGTCCACGGATCACCGAGTGCAGTCGCTCCATGCCGGCCCCGGCGCAGCCGCTCCGCTGAAGGGCTGTGGTTCTCCGGGAGCGGCACGACCATGACTGCCATCGCTGCATGCCTGATCCGCAAGCTGGAGAACTTCGCCCCGCTTGTGGATGAAGAAAAGCGCGCGCTTGCGGAATGCATCGGCGCCGTGCATCGCTTCCCGGCGCGCGAGGACCTCGTGCGCGAAGGCGAGCCGACCGACGGCGTGAAGCTGATCCTCGAAGGCCTGGCGTGCCGCTACAAGGTGCTGCCGGATGGCCGGCGGCAGATCATTGCGTATCTCGTGCCGGGTGATCTCTGCGACGTGCGCGTGTTCCTGATGCGGCGGATGGATCACACGATCGCCGCGCTGTGCCCGGTCGAGACGGCGATGATCTCGAACGAAGCAATCGACGAGCTGATGCAGCGGTATCCGCGGCTCACGCGGGCACTGTGGTGGTCCACCTTGGTGGAAGAGTCGGTCACGCGCGAGTGGATCGTGAACGTCGGGCAGCGCACCGCGTTCGAGCGCCTCGCGCATCTTTTCTGCGAAATCTTCACGCGCCTGCAGGCGGTGGGGCTCACGCAGGACAACCGGTGCGAGCTGCCGCTCACGCAGATCGAGCTCGCCGACACGCTCGCGCTGTCCGCCGTGCATGTGAACCGCACGCTCATGGAGATGCGGCGCGCACGCCTGGTCTCCTTTCACAATCGCCAGCTCGTGATCCACGATTACGCCGCTCTGCAGAGCGCGGCCGGCTTCAACGCCAACTACCTGCATCTCGATGGCGAGAGGCCCATGGTCCCCGTGCTGACGGAGCGCACGCGAGCGTGACGGACAGCGCGGCGGCGCCTCGACGGCGCCGTGGGCCGCGGCCACGCTTTTTTTCGCGGCGCATGTCGGCCGACAATCGGCCCCTTCGTCCTTGGAGCACCGGGCGGCACCGGCCGCCCGCAATCCCTGAACCCATCGCGAACGGAGCCTTTCATGAACGCCAACGCCGCCGAGAATCGTCCTGCCGCTCAGACTGCCCCGCGGGGCGGGGTCATCGCCTACTTGACCGTCGATGGTGCCGTGGCCGCGGCGGAGTTCTACGCTCGCGCGTTCGGCGCCGTCGAGCTCGGGCGGCACCCCGTCGACGAGAAGGGCCGCACGATGCACATCCATCTGGTCATCAACGGCACCTCGCTGATGTTGAGCGACGGGTTCCCCGAACACGGCCATCCAGCCGTGCCGCCGCAGGGCTTCTCGCTGCTCATCCCGGCCACCGACATCGATCAGCAGTTCGAGCGCGCCGTGAAAGCCGGCGCCACCGTGCTCCAACCCGTGCAGAAGATGTTCTGGGGCGATCGTTACGGCGCACTGCGCGAT
>DASZSS010000241.1:0-19406 GCA_035548535.1 Steroidobacteraceae bacterium | reverse complement strand
TCTGGATGGTTTGATTGGAACCGGAACTGTTCTGTTCGATGCTAACCATACAGCTATCGGACTCGAGGATAATTTCGACTTCAACGCCGGTAGTCGCGGATGGCCTATAGAAGCCGCCCTCTGGGACGTGCGATTCAGTCGCTCGCTCTACTGTGGTACATCGGGGTCTTTCGCGATTAGAGCGGGCGTTTCACAATGACCGTGGTTAAGCGCGTGAGTGTCGTGCTTTCAGCAGCAGTTGTAGTCGCGGCAACCGCTTGGGCTTTCCTTCTCCGCGAACGAAGCGAGGAGTTGTCGGCCCTCAAGTCTATGCTGCCCGGTGCGGAGATGTTGAAAGATGCGCAACTCATTTCCAAGCCGAGCGTGATTCGCGCATCAATACTTCGAAGATGGGTCTTCTTCATAGACAGCAGCCAGAAGAATCGTCGCGTCGCCCAGTGCCGTTCGCTGAAGGATCGATTTCCCAAGAACGAGGTTGATGATCCGGTGGGATGCGTGGCGGCCTACTACAATGACCCGAGTGCTTACCGATATGTAACGCTCTCGGTTCATCCGCAGACCGCTGAACTTTCCGCTCTGTATATGTCGGCGACCGACTTCTCCGCCATGGTGAGTGGCTCGTTCAGGTGAAGTCGTAATCTTGCGAGATGCGCGTCACCGCTTGCGTCGGCGTTCCATCCGGACCTATCCCCGTATCTTCACTTCCGAGACGCGTCTCTGCCTTTCCGAGACGGCTCTCGTCGTCACGCCTGCCGACTCGCGCGACCGAGGAGTTCGTACATTTGTGCTTCGAAAGTTGCTCGTCGCGCGCGGGGGTTTGGTAGCCTTCGCGTCACGGCAAATCGTCTTCCAATGGATGGAGTGCAGCCATGTTTCCAATTGGATCGGATCGCTTTCGCAGCAGGGCCGCTGCCTTACCTGAATTCGGAGGTAGCGGAGGCAGAATGGACGACTTTTCCAAACGACTCGTCAATCTCGAGGTCGGGCTCGCGGAGCTGCGCGCCAAGTTCGAGACCGCATTGCCGCACCTTGCGACCAAGGCGCAGCTCGAAGCCGTTCGAAGCGAGCTGAGTGGACAGATCGGTGGCGTTCGAACGGAGCTGAGTGGGCAGATCAGCGACGTTCGGACGGAACTGAGTGCGCAGATCAGCGCGCTCGAAACCCGCCTGATCAAGTGGATCGTCGGCGGCATCTCTACAGGTATGGCTATCGCGGTCGGCGTCGCCCAAGTGGTCACCCGTCTTCTCGGGTCGTGAGGGTGACCGGCCAACCCGACCGCTAGCCCTCCCCAAACACCTTCGGTACACAATTCCCGCACCGGCCGGTACACTGCGGCCTCGTGCCTACCCGCCAAGCCCCGAAGAATCAAGGCGTTATCCTGCTTAGGCTCCCACAAGCCGAGGGCACGATCGCGACCGAGACTTCACCCAGAGCAGCCCACCCCAGGCTATGAATACGCAGGTTCAGGACGAAGCGCCGCTTGGTATCGCACCCGCGAGCGCTCCTCGCTCGGCATTGGCCGTAACAGCCGTCGTGGCGCTCGTGTTGCTGCTGATCGCAGCCGGCGCGCTCGCGCTGTACCTGCAGAATGATCGCGTCCGCCTTCAGCAGCAGGTGCTTCAGCAGAGCACTCAGATACTCGAGCTCCGCGAGCGCCTCACCAAGGTCGAAGTCGCCTTGCAGGAGAAGACGGCCGCGCTCGCAACGCGCGACGCCGCGCTGGCCGAAGCGAACAAACCTCCGGTGCCGGTGCGCGTAGCGTTCCGGGCCGCTTTCATGGGGCAGGGGTTCGTCGCGACGATTCGCAACGCGTCGGACGGTCCGCTGAACGTGATTGCGGAGCTGCGCGAGCCGGGCAACGAAGCCACGCGCAGCGTTTCGCTGGCGCTCGATCCGAACGCTACGACGGAAGTCGGCTATGCACAGGGCTGGACGATCACGTCGGGCCAGTCGATCACCGTCGCCGCAAGCGGCTATCGCAGCGTCACGGCATTCGCGCCGTGAACACGCGCGTGCACGCCGGGGCTTGACGCCGGAAACCTACGGCTATACTGGACCGCCGGAAAAACGTCGCGCCTTTTGCCGGCGGAAACCTTGTGGGATCTTGAAAAATGCGCCGCAGCCGACTTTCTTCCGACGAAGAAGGCGCGCTGGACCGGGCGCGCGACGAGGGCAGATCATGCATGACGAAGCGAGCCGCTATTCGCGGCGCGAATTCATCAAGCGCGTCATCGCGTCCGGGGCCGTCGCCTCGGCCGCCACCTACATCTACGGCGGGCTCGCCGGCTGCTCGACCAAGGGGCAGGCGCTGGTCGCGGGCGGCGTCGAGCGACTCGTCTCGATCAATGTGAACGGCGAGACGCGGCGAGTGGACGTACTCCCGCAGGAAACGCTCGCGATGACGTTGCGCTACAAGCTCGGACTCACTGGCACCAAGCTCGGTTGCGATCGCGGTGAATGCGGCGCCTGCACCGTGATGATCGACGATGTCACGTACTACTCGTGCTCCGTGCTCACGCACAGCGTGCGCGGGCGCAAGGTCGTGTCCATCGAGGGCGTCGGCGGACCGAACGGCGAGCTGCATCCCGTGCAGCAGGCGTTCATCGACGAGCTCGCCCCGCAGTGCGGGTTCTGCACGCCGGGCCAGGTCGTCTCGGCCGTCGCGCTGCTGAAGCGCAACCCCAAACCCACACGGGATGAATGTCGCGCGGCGCTCGCCGGCAATCTCTGCCGTTGCGGCGCTTACGACAACTACCTGAATGGCGTGATGCGCGCCGCCGCACAGGGGGCTGTCCCGACATGAGCTACAAGCTGCTCGGCAAGAATTTCACCCCGCACGATGTGATCGCGAAGGTCACGGGCCAGGCGAAGTACGCGGAAGATTTCCGCGTCGACGGCATGGTCTTCTGCCGCCTGCTCCTGAGCCCGATGCCGCACGCGCGCGTGCGGCGCATCGACACCACCGAAGCGCTGAAGATTCCAGGCGTGCTCGGCATTCTGACGGCCGACGACATCAAGAATCCGCCGGCGCCGCAGCCGACGATCCTCACGAACGAGCCGCGCTACGTCGGCGAGCCCATTCTCGCCGTCGCCGCGGTCGATGAGACCACGGCGCAGGACGCCATCGAGAAGATCGAGCTCGATCTCGAGCCGCTGCCGTTCGTCATCAACCCGCTCGACAGCCTGCGGCCGGATGGGGTCGATGCGCGTCTCGACGGCCACGTCGGCGCGCAAGGCGTCAAGCTGCAGACGATCCGCTGGACGAAGGAGGACTTCGAGCAGGCGGGCGAAGGCAAGCTGCCGCTGGGCAAGGCGGCGGAGGACTGGTCCTACGGCGACATCGAAGCCGGCTTCGCGAAGTCGAAAGTCGTGTACGACGAGACGTTCGTGACGGCGAGCAACTCACATCACAGCCTCGAGCCGCGCACCGCGCTCGCGTACTGGCAGAACGGCAAGTGCTTCGTGCACGGCTCGTCGCAGAGCCAGTCGTTCGTCGTGCCGGCGCTTGCCGGGCTCATCGGCATCAAGCCGGACGAGCTCGTCTACATCGCGGAGTTCTGCGGCGGCGGCTTCGGCTCGAAGGGCACCGCGTATCCGGTGATGGCGATTCCTGCGCTGATGGCGAAGAAGATCTCCAAGCCCGTGATGATGCGCATCAGCCGCGCGGAGGAGTACGCGGTCGGGCATGCGCGCAACGGCTTCATCGGGCGCGTGAAGCTCGGCTTCGGCGAAGACGGGCGGCTGCTCGCGGCCGACATGTACATCGTGCAGGAAGGCGGCGCGCACAACGGATTCTGGGATCTGCGGAACGCGGCCGACGCGCTCTCCATCGTGTACACGCCGGAGTCGATGCGCTGGCGCGGCGTGCCGGTGTACGCGAACACGCCGACGCGCTCGGCACAACGCGGCCCCGGCGAGAATCAGATCGCGTGCATTCTCGAGCCGCTGATGGACCGCGCCGCGCGCGACCTGAAGCTCGATCCGCTGCAGGTTCGCAAAATCAACACGCCCAAAGTGTTCGACTCGCAGGTCGGCAGCGATCGCCGCAAGGTGACGAGCGCCTATCTCGGCGAGGCGCTGGAGAAGGGCGCGGCGCGCTTCAACTGGGCGGAACGCCGGGCGCGCAGCGGCCAGCGCAAGGGCACGAAGGTCACCGGCATCGGCATCGGGCAGGCGTATCACCCGGCCGGGTTCAACGGCTTCGACGGTCTCTGCCGCATCACGCCGGACGGCATCCTTCACATTCATACGGGTGTCGGCAATCTCGGCACCTTCTCGCATTCGGGCACCGCGCGCATCGCGGCCGAGGCGCTGAAGTACGACTGGGAGAAGTGCGTCGTCGAGCGCGGCGATTCGCGCAAGCATCTTCCTTGGAACATCGGACAGTTCGGCAGCAACACCTCGTTCACGATGGCGCGCACGAACTACGTGGCGGCGATGGACGCTCTGCAGAAGATCAAGGAGATCGCCGCGAAGGACCTCGGCGGCAAGCCCGACGACTACGACGTCGACGGCATGAAGGTGTTCGCGAAGCACAGCCCGGGTCGCAGTCTCTCGTTCGCCAAGGTCGCGCAACGCGCGATCGAGCTCGGCGGCAAGTACGACGGCCATGAATTGCCCGCCGACATCAACCCGATGACGCGCGCCTCCGCGACCGCGCTCGCCGGCTCGGGGCTCATCGGCGTCGCGAAGGACACGTTGCCCGTCGGCGGCGAGACGGCGGCGTTCGCGTGCGCGTTCATCGAGATCGAGCTCGATATCGAGACTGGCACGCATCGAATCGTGGATTTCCTGAACGTCGGCGATTGCGGCACCGTGATTCATCCGATGGGTCTCGAGACGCAGATCAAAGGCGGCTCGGTGCAGGGCTTCGGGCTCGCGGCGCTCGAGCACTATGTCTACGACCCGCAGAACGGCATTCCCGGCAACGTCGGCCTCTATCAGGCCAAGCCGCCGACCTATCTCGACGTGCCGGACCTGAAGGCGGACTGGGTGGACAAGCCCGACCCCACGAGCCCGATGGGCACGAAAGGCATCGGCGAGCCGCCGCTCGGCGCGGCCGCATCGGCGCTCGTCTGCGCGATTTCCGATGCGCTGGGGGGATACCTCTTCAATCGCACGCCGATCCGGCCGGACATGGTGATCAATGCGATCGCGAAGCGGCCGCCCGCTCACAAACCCATGCAGATCCACACGGCGTAGGAGGGCGCGCAGATGCACCGAGACATGATGCCGCACTTCGAGCTGTATCAGCCGGACACGGTGGACGCCGCGATCGACCTCGCGAAGCGCATCGGCGAGGGCGCGTGGCTTCTCGCGGGCGGCAACGATAGCTTCGACTGGTTCAAGGACCGCACGAAGCGTCCGAAGGCCGTGATCGAGCTCACCGGAATCGAGGCGCTGCGCGGCATTCGCGAGACGCCGGAGGGACTCGAGATCGGCGCGCTCACGACGCTCTCGGAAATCGAGCGCTCCCCGGTCGTGCGCGAGAAATACTCTCTGCTCGCGTCAGCGGCCGGGCGCGTCGCCAGCCCGCAGATTCGTAATGCCGGCACGCTGGGCGGGAATCTGTGTCAGGACACGCGGTGCTGGTATTACCGGTACGGCGTGAGCTGCTACCGCGCCGGCGGCATCACGTGCTATGCGGATACGCCGGAAGGGCAGAATCGCGAGCATTGCCTCTGGGGTGCGAGCCGCTGCGTGGCGGTGTCGCCGTCGGACATGGGCACGGCGTCGGTCGCGCTCGATGCGCAGATGGTGATTCGCGGGCCATCCGGTGAGCGCGTCGTTCCCGCTGAGAAGTTCTTCGTCGGCCCGGCAACGGACATCCGGCGCATGACGGTGCTGCGACCCGGCGAATTGCTCGTCGCGGTCCGTTATCCGAAGAGCTGGGCGGGCGCCAAGTTCTACTTCGAGAAGGTCACGGACCGGAACACGTGGGACTTCGCGCTCGTGAGCGTTGCCGCCGCGATGATTCTCGACGGCACGAAGATCAAGACGCTGCGCATCGCGTGCGGCGCCGTCGAGTGCGTGCCGCGCCGCCTGGTCGAGGTCGAGCAGCTCGCCGCCGGGAGCGAGAAGAACGAGGAGCTCGCCACGCGCGCCGGCAAACTCGCGGTAAAAGGCGCGACGACGCTCAATTTCAATCAGTTCAAGGTGCCGCTGATGGAGAGCCTCGTCCGGCGCGCGATCCGCGATGCGTAATCGATAGGGGGAACGATGGAGCTCTTTCGCGTTGGACATGATGTGTACGGGCAGCGAGTGCTCGAAGGCGTCGCGTGGGACCTGCTGCCGGTGTTCGCCGCCATCGGCGCTGTCGTGATCGTCGGGCATCTCATCTACAAGCTGGTTCGCGGCAAGCGAGGAGCGTGATCGATGGCGACCGTTGTCGATTCGGGCGCGATTCCCGCCGCTCAAGCCGAGACGCCGAGTGGACGCATCGAGCGTCACGCCGGCATCGACCGGCTGTTCCACTGGTTGACCGCCGCCTCCGTGCTCACGTTGATGGCCACCGGGCTGCTGCCGGTGCTCGGTGTCAAGTTCAACTGGGTTGTGGTGCACTGGAGCATCGGCTGCCTGCTGATCGTGCTCGTCGTGTTCCACATCGTGCGTTCGCTGGTGTGGCAGCGGTTCCGCACGATGTGGTTTTCGGGCGCGGAGCTGGCGCGCAAGCAGGTCGGCAAGTACACCGTCGCGCAGAAGCTGATGCACCTCGCGATGACGCTCATGATCCTTGCCGCGACCCTCACCGGCGGGACGATGCTCGCGAAGATGGATACCCCGCTCTGGAAGCGCGATCCTTACGTGCTGTCGCAGGAGGTGTGGGGCGCGATTTATGTGGTTCACGGTCTTGCGGCGCTCTCTGCGGTGACGCTCGTCATGATTCACGTGTACTTCAGCATCCTTCCCGAAAACCGCATGTACCTGCGCGCGATGATCAAGGGATGGATCACCCGTCAGGAGCTCGTGCGGCACCACGAAGTGCACACGAAGAAATGAGCGATCTCGCGGAGCGCATCGACACGATCGAGCGCGGCTATGAATATCTGCTGGCCTATGCGGCGCAAGGCCGCCGCGACGACAGCGGCTCCGAAGTGCGCGCGACGCTGACGGCCATGCACGCTGCGCTCGATGGACTCGAGAAGCTGCTTGGCGAAGCGATCGGTCGTGCGGGCCGCGAGGCTGGTGGAAGCCGCGAGACCGGTGCAGGCCGCGAGACCGGTGGAGGCCGCAAGACAGATGAGCCTCGCGAGGCCGGTGGGGCCTACTCAACCCCCGACGTCGCCGCATTCCTCGAGGCCATCACCGAAGACGCCCGCAAGGCCCGCGGCGCCATCGCGCTAGTGCTCAGCCGCCCCGCAATCAGCTCGCTCCTCGTGGACAACCTGAACGCCTCCATTCACCTCCGCGCGCTCCTCACCGACGTGTTTCTCGTCGATCAGGCCCTGAAGACCTGAGCGACAAATCAGGTTCATCGAAGACGGCCAGGCGGGCTGAACGCGCTGTGGGCACGACCTCATGCGCAGGCCCATGGTCCGCGGAAGGACCCATAGTCCGCGGAAGGCCGATAGTCCGCGGAAAGGCCGATAGTCCGCGGAAAGGCCGATAGTCCACGGAAGGCCCATAGTCCCCGGAAGGGCCGAGAGACCTCGAGGCGAACACCCAAGTCCCGACCAGAACCCAGGCCGACGCACGATTACTTCACCGGCGACGGCTCACTCCGCCCACTCATCTCCACACTCGCAATAACCTCCGCCCTCACATCCGTAATCTCTCGCGCCCGTGAAGGCTTCGCCCCCTCACACCGCTCCGGCCGCGGACACCGATTACTTCGCGGGCAAATGATCCGCGCCGGACTGTTGAGTGCGTCCTTGATCCACGCGATGTTCAACACGTTCGCCACCATCGCGATGGACGCTGCAGCCGCCTTCGGAATGCGCGCCTCTCCCCGATGCTGCAAGCATTCGCTCGCCAGCGAGCTCACGAGGTCATGTGCATCCACACCATTCGACGCCAGCGCCGGCGCGAGATCCACACCGACGGACAGCACGTGATGGTTCCCCGCCATGTCATGCGTCCGCATCGAATGGCAGCAGTAAAGTAGCGAGCGCTCCCCATCGCGCAGAATCGAAATCTGCGACCCGCTCTGCGCACGTTTGTCATCGATCATGCGAAACACAGCCCAGTTCGGGCACGGGTCGGTCACCTGCGCGAGATTCCCCCACGGCAGCGGAATCCCGTTGCCGCGATACACCGCGCGCAGGTACCCCGGCGGATACGCATCGAAAAAGTGCCAGTGCGGATACGGCGCGACCTTCGTCATGCGCCTCATGATGACGGCAGGCGTGAGCTCGAGCTTCATCCCGGGCTCGACCCGGTAGCGCTCGCGCGTGAGAAACCGCCGGAATGGAATCTTCGGACAGAGCAGGGCGCCCGCGAAGAAGCTGCACTCGAAATCGCGCCACGCGTGCAGCACGTCCTGCGCATTCATGCCGGCCGTGCTGTGCCCGCTCTCGGGACTGCCGCCCATCTCGCCGCCGGTTGCATGCGCGGATTTCAGGCCATCGCCGCCGTGCAAGACGATGTGCGCGAGATGGGAAGCGAGATCGAACTTCAGCCGCGCCGGGTCCCGCTGCAACGCCGTGTTGAGATAGATCGTGCGCGGCGGCTCGAAGAAGGACCGCAGCATGCTCCGCACCTCGCGATCCTTGTCGCGCGCGAGCACGGGCTTGCGCTCGAACCAGCGCAGCGTCAGCCCGTGCCGCTTGCAGAGCCGCAGCAGGTCTTCGGCGCCGAGCGGAAAGCGGCGCTCGCCCACGCTCTCCGCCGCCCGCTCGAGATCCGGGAAGTCATTGCGCGACATCTCCTGGTGCGAGCGAATGAGGAGATGCGCGAACTGCCGCCCGCTCGTGCCCGTCTGGGCGAGGAGCTCGGGAATCGCGGCCTGCAGCACGTCTTTGGAAAACAAGAACGAGGGCTCGAGCGGAATGCGCTCGATGCCGCCGCGATTGTTCTGCGGCTGCTCGGCACCGACATCGGCGTTCTCGTCGAGGAACCAGCTCGGGTCGCGCTGGAAGATGGCGGCCAGCATCTCGAGCAAGCGTGGCGAGGGCACCCGCTTGCTACTCTCGATCATGCTGAGATACGACACGGACGGAGCCGTGGCCGGATCGATCGCGATACAGCGGGCGGACAGCTCCTCGAGCGTGAGACCGTTGCGCTTGCGCAGTGCGCGCAGCTTGGCGCCGAGAAAGTGACCCTTGCGCAAGATCGTGGCCATGAGCGTGACGGGCGTGCCGGAGTGAAATGGGGCTGTGAAATTAACAGTGTGAAGTTTTGAACGTCAAATTCTCCGTCGGAAGCGCTTATCCTCTCGGGCCTCGCCACTACGCAGGGGACCCGACATGACGCAGCTCTCAGCCGCCGACCTTCGCCGTGCCTGGACTCAGGAGGCCCGCTGGGCCGGGATTCAGCGCCCTTACAGCGCTGAAGACGTGGTGCGCCTGCGCGGGACGGTGCACATCGAGTACAGCCTCGCGCGGCTCGGCGCCGAGAAGCTCTGGCGTTACGTGCACGAGAAGCCGTTCGTCAATGCGCTCGGCGCGCTGACGGGCAACCAAGCAATGCAGCAGGTGCGCGCGGGTCTCGACGCGATCTATCTATCGGGCTGGCAGGTTGCGGGCGATGCGAATCTCGCGGGGCAGATGTATCCCGATCAGTCGCTGTATCCGGCGGACTCGGTGCCGAACGTCGTCCGCCGCATCAACAGCACGCTGCGTCGTGCCGATGAGATTCATCATGCGGAAGGGCAGGACACGATCGACTGGTATAAGCCAATCGTCGCGGACGCCGAAGCGGGCTTTGGCGGTGTGCTGAACGCGTTCGAGCTGATGAAGCAGATGATCGAAGCCGGCGCCGCGGGTGTGCACTTCGAGGATCAGCTTTCGTCGGCCAAAAAGTGCGGGCACATGGGCGGCAAAGTGCTCGTGCCGACGAGCGAGGCCATCAACAAGCTCGTCGCCGCGCGCCTTGCAGCGGATGTCTGCGGCGTGCCGACGGTGCTCATCGCGCGCACGGATGCGGAGAGCGCGAACCTCCTCACCTCGGATATCGATCCGCGCGATGCGCCGTTCATCATCTCGAAGGACCGCACACCCGAAGGCTTTTTCCGGCTGCGTGCCGGCCTCGAGTCGGCAATCGCTCGCGGGCTCGCGTACGCGCCCTACGCGGACATGATCTGGTGCGAAACCGCGGTGCCGGATATCGAGGAGGCGAAGCGGTTCGCCGAAGCGATCCATCGCCAGTTCCCCGGCAAGCTGCTCGCATACAACTGTTCGCCGTCGTTCAACTGGAAGAAGAAGCTGAGCGATGTCGAGATCGCGCGCTTCCAGCGCGAGCTCGGCGCGATGGGGTACAAGTTCCAGTTCGTCACGCTGGCGGGCTTCCACGCGCTGAACTACTCGATGTTTCAGCTCGCGCGCGGCTATCGCGCGCGGCAGATGAGCGCGTACGTTGCGCTTCAGCAGGAAGAGTTCGCGGCCGAGGCCGATGGCTACACGGCCACGAAGCACCAGCGCGAAGTCGGCGCGGGATACTTCGACACCGTGACCGAAGTGATCACGGCCGGCACGTCGTCCATCGCCGCGCTGAAGGGCTCGACCGAGGAACAGCAGTTCACCCCCAACGCGCCTCAGCCCCAACGCGCCGCCGGCTGATCGTCAGCGCACCGGCTGTGCCGATCCCCAGCGCTGCGCCGGGCTGACCACCGGCGCTGCGCTGGCGCCGATGCCAACACCGCGTCGGCCGCCAACGGTGAATGCGGCATGGGCGGATGGTCAACGCGGCATCGGCTGATCGTCAACGCGGCATCGGCTGATCGTCAACGCAGCGTCGGCTGATGGTCAGCGCGGCATCGGCGGACGGTCAGCGCGGCATCGGTGCTGACAGGATCGCCGGCGCCGGGCAACCGCCGCAGCATCTCAACGCAACGTCGGCTTGGTGACCTGGGCGACGCCCTTCTCATCGAGCCGCACGTTGCCGGCCAGCACCGCGTTGGGCCCCAGCTCGAGCGCGTACATCAACGAGTGCCCCTTCCCATCCGGATCGGGACGCACCGTCGTCGGCCGCCCCAGCAGCGCGATGACGTCGATGTCTTTCATACCGGGTTTGACGCGGTCCCAGTTGGTCACCACCAGCCAAGCGGGCGAGCTCTCCGTGTTCCGGCGCACGACGTCGGGCGGCGCAGGCGAGAGCGAGCGCGTGGTCGTGCCGCGTAAGTTGCGCTCGAGCTCATCGATCCGGCGCGACTGAGCATCCAGCTCGCGCTGCAGTCGGCTGACTTCGTTCTCCAGTTGCCGCACGCGCAGCTCGTCCTGAGCCTGCGCACCCACCGCTCCCAGCGCCAGCACGGCACCCATGATCAATCCTGTGATTGGCCTCGCGAGCATGATCCATCCTCATCCAGCAGCACGTCTCCTCCACAGCACCATGCCTCAGAGGTGCCGGGACTCACAATAGGGCCCGGCGGCGCGCGACGACGCGCATGCCGCGCACATCCTCGTCCCGCTCCCGACGCGGTGTTTCGTACGAGAGCGATTCTGTCTCGAACCCGGCGGCATCGAGCGCCGAGCGCACGTACGATTCGCCGTGAGCGTAACGACCGTGGATCTGCAGCTCATAGCTCGCGGCGGACACGCCACTCAACGCCTCGAGCGTGAACACCAGCCAACCGCCCGCGCGAAGGGTGTCGTGAGCCGCACTCAGCGCATCTTCCAGCGCGCCGAAATAGACGAGCGTATCCGCGGCGGTCACTGCGTCGAACGACGACGGGCGCGCACGCATGAACGCCGTCAACTCAGCCGCCGCCAACTCGTCGTAGCAACGGCGGAATTTTGCGAGCTCCAGCATCCTGGCCGACAGGTCGACGCCCACGAGGTGCCGGCAGTGGGGCCGCAGCAAAGGTCCGCACAAGCCCGTCCCGCAGCCCGCATCCAGCACCGAATCCAATGGCGACGCGCCGATCCGCTCGACGAGAGCGGTGACTACGCTGTGATGCGCGCGGTACTGGAGCTGAGCAAGATTGGTCTCGAACTCCGCGGCGGCACTATCGAACAACTCGCGCACGTACTCGTCGGACGCGCGAGCGGGCACGTTCTGGCCCGACGCGGCGGCCGCCATGTGCCGTGCCTTCGCACTCGCCGGATCAAGCCTCGCCCATCTGGCATATGCCGCGGCCGCCTCGTCGATGCGTCCGAGCTGATAGCACAGCATCGCGAGCGCCTCATGAGCACGGAAGTACCCGGGGTCGCAGGCGATGGCCGTGCGTAGATGCGCCTCCGCGCTTTGCAGATTGCCCGCGTCACGCTTGCAGATTCCGAGGTTGTACCAACCCTCCGCATGCGCTGGCGCAACCTCCGTTGCACGGAGATAGGCGCGCGCGGCTTCCGCAGGTCGATCGACGGCGATCAGCATCCCGCCCAGCGCGTTCCAGCCGCGCGCGTTATCCGGCTGGCATTCGAGTGAGCGCGAGAGGTGTGCGATGCCGCCCAGGCGATCGCCCTCATGGAACAGCAACAACCCGAGGAAGTGCAGCGCCTTGGGATCGTCCTGACGCTGCCTCAGCACGCGTCGATAGCCCATTTCGGCCACCGCCATGCGCCCCGCGCGATGGGCGATCATCGCCTCACGAAGAAGCTCGTCGATGGATGACGATGCGGAGGTCATCAATCCTTCTGCGCCACGGCTTGCTCTGCCGTATAGCTGAGACTCACTCGCCAGCCGCGTGTGCCCGAGGGCTCCGCGACCGACGCGTGCGCCTCGGAATGTCCGTCGTTCCAGAACGCGACTTCCGTGTCCGCGCGCGACAGCGTTGCGCCGATCGACTGCATCTTCTGCCGGTACTCGCGCGAGGCAAAGTCGTACGAGGGCGCGCCGCGCTCACGGGTCACGCGTTGTTTCAGGGCTTTGTAGAGAGCGGATGCGTCGGCCTCGTCGCGCGCCTCGAAGATGTACGCTCCCCGGAAGAAGCGGCCGTCGCGACAGGCGTAGGCAATCACCACGTCCCGATTCATCTCGCGGCCCCGAAACGCGTACTGGAACCCCGAGGGCAAGCGGTCTTCGAACGGCTTCGAGCCCCGCGCGGCCTCGAGCGCGGGCAGGTCCTCGCACCGCGCGCCGAAATCGAGCGCACGAAAGTCCGCGGCCGCGGCTTGCGCGCAGGCGAGGGCGCCAATCGTGAGCACGGCGGGCACGGCGAGCTTCGCTATCGGCACGGCAAATCTCCTGGACGATAATGGTGCGCATGATGCCGAAGATGAGCGTTCGATGCGCGTCGGGTTGATCTCGGATACACACGGGCTGCTGCGCCCGGAAGCAGTCGAGGCGCTCGCGGGCGTTGAGCACATCCTGCATGCGGGCGATATCGGCAGCGCGGATGTTCTCACGGAGCTCGGGAAAATCGCGCCCGTCACCGCGGTTCGCGGCAACAATGACAAGGGACGGTGGGCAGCGTCGCTCGCGGAGTTCGAGGCCGTTGCGCTGGGCGGGCGGCACATCTACATGCTGCACGATGTGGCCGAGCTCGATCTGGATCCCGCGGCCGCGGGCTTTGCCGCCGTCGTCGCAGGCCACTCGCACAAGCCGAAGATCGAGACGCGCGAGGGCGTGCTCTTCATCAATCCCGGCAGTGCCGGGCCGCGGCGCTTCAAGTTGCCAGTGACGGTGGGGCTTCTCGAGATCGACGGCAGCACGCTCAACGCCCGCATTCGCGAGCTTTCGCTCAGAAGCTGACGTCGGCCGACAACACCGTGGACAGCCACGCGCCACGGGCGCATTGCGTCCCGCGCGATTCGACACGTTGGCGACGCGCGGTCCCGCCTCGGACCAAATTGGGCAACGCCTTCACGCAATCTGGGTAGGCGGCCCCGATTCGGATGTGTCCGCCGCCGCCTACCTTGCGCCGCACTCAACAACTCTGGAGAACACATCCGTGCGCATCCCTTCCTCTCGCTTCGCAATGGTCCTGTTGCCACTCGGGCTTCCGTTCGTCGCCGGTGCGGCCGAGCCGCAGCAATCGCTCGGGGCGTCGAGCTCCGCGCAAACGCTGCTGAAGCGCGACACCGGTCCGCTCATCGATAAGGTGCGGCGCGCGACGGCGCGCTACCGCGATGTGAACGTCGCGATGTCCGAGGGCTGGGTACCCGGCACGCCATGTGTCAGCGGCCCGAACACGGGCGCGATGGGCGTGCACTTTCTGCTGAAGCCCGGCGAACCCGGCAATCGGCTCGATGACGGCGAGCTCGATCCGGAGGCGCCGGAAGCCTTGATCTACGAGCCGCTGTCGAGCGGCGCGCTGCGCCTGGTCGGCGTCGAATTCATCGTCAAGAAGGCGGATTGGGAGAAGCATCACTCCGGGCCCGGCGTGCTCGACGGTCACTTGATGAACTATGTCGGCGCGCCGAATCGCTACGGCTTGCCGGAGTTCTATGAGATCCACGTCTGGGCATGGGAGGACAATCCCGAAGGCGCGTTCGCGGACTGGAACACGCGCGTGACGTGCAACAAGCAGACCGCCGAGTGATTCGAAGCTGACAGGCGCGATCGATTGCTTGGACGCCCGTCGCGCATCTCCCGGTGCGCGGCGGGCGCCGTGTTGCTTCAGTGACCGATCTGCGCGAGCTGCTCGAGCTGCCGCAGATCGAGAATCCTGACGCCGAACTTGCGTGCGCGCCGGCGCAGCTTCAATAGCGCCTTGTCTTTCGACACGAGCGCGTCAGCGGCGGCGTGATGCGTCAACGCCAGAAAGTGATCGTCGTCCGGGTCCCTGCAGCGAGGGAAGCCGGCAGGCAACATGAGGTCCGCCCGCGAGTAGCCCTCCGGAACTTTCGCAATCGAAGCCGTCGCGCGATACGCCTCGAACAGAGCCTCCTGTCTCGCCGGCTCGAGCTGCAACTGCGGATAGCTGAGCACGCGCCGCAACTCCGCCAGTGCGGGCTCGTACGTGACGACCGCGATGCGTCGGTCCTCGATCCCCTGGCGTAAGGCCGCGACACCGGCATCCTCGAACACGAGCCAATCCAGGACGACGTTGGTGTCGAGGACGACTTTCAGCGCACTCATGGAGACCTATGATGCCATCGCATCCGCCATCTGGACGGCGCATCGGCCCGCACGAACTTGGCGTGAGCGCAGCGCCTACCATCCTCGCCATTCCACGAACGACAACAATGGGGCCTGGAATGGACGAGCAGACACTGAGCCGCCGGCAAATCCTCGGCGGCATGGCCGCAGTCGGCGCGGCGGGCGTGCTGGGTGCAGGTGCACGCGAGGCCGTCGCCGCGGACGCGCCCGCGCCGCCTTCGGGCTCAGCGCCCGCCGCGACGCCGGATATCGGCGCCTCACAGCCGCCGCAGATCACCGATGTGAAGGGCAAGGTCGCCTACATCACTGGCGGCTCGAGCGGCATCGGCCTCGGAATCGCGCGCGTGTTCCACGAAGCCGGGATGAAAGTCGTGATCGGCTATCTCGGCGACAAGCATATCGTCGAAGCGCTGACGTACTTTCCGAAGGACGATCCGCGCGTACACGCCATCCGCCACGACGTGATGGATCGTGACGCCTGGGAGCGCACGGCCGACGAAATCGAGAAGAAGTTCGGCGGCGTGCACGTGCTCGTCAACAATGCCGGCGTCGGGCTGCAAGCACCGGCGAGCACCGGCACGCTGAAGGACTGGGAATGGGGTCTCGGCGTGAATCTGTGGGGACCGATTTACGGCGTGCACACCTTCGTGCCGCGGATGCTCGCGAGCAAGCAAGGCGCGCACATCGTGACGACGACCTCGACGAGCGGCATCCTGCCGGGCAGCGGGGCGGGCATCTACACCGTTGCGAAGATCGCGGCGGTCGGGCTCATGGAGGAGCTGCGGCACGAGCTGCGGAACACCAACATCGGCACGTCCGCATTCATCCCGGGTCTGACGCGGACGAACATCGGACAGAGCGAAAGCTATCGTCCTGAGTCCTTGAAGAACGATGGCCCACCGGCGGTGGCGCCGGGCGCACCGCCGCGACCGGCGCCGGCTGCGGGCGGCCCGCGTCCGCCGCGTCGGCCACCGATCGAGGGCGCGAGCCCGATCGCGGCGAGACCGCAGGATCCTTACGTTGTGGCGCGGCTCGTCCTCGATGGCATCCTCAACAACGATCTCTACATCGTGGCGCAGCCCGAGTACCGCGTCGGCGTCGACGCGCGCTGTAACGCGCTGCTGGAGTCGATGGTGTCGTACAAACCGCTGCCGGCAGAGCTCTACCGCGGGAACCTCTACCGCACACCGATCTTCCAGCAGGAAATCGCGCACCGCCGGGCCACTCGGAACCGCGACATCGCGGGGACGTAGAAAGTCGCGTCGCGGAGACGTGGACAACGCGGACTGGTGCCGGGGCCGGCAACCAACTCAGTGCGTAAGCGCTGATGCGGGCTCAGATTCCGAGGTCGCGACTGCCGCTAACGCGCTGCTAGGGGCACAAGAGCGGGCGGGCAGCACAGCCAGCGCAGAGGTGGCGATGAGATCACCACCTTGCTTCATGGCGTTCGGTGCGTGCGCAGGGCCTACGACGCGCTAGACGTCGCAATACGGGAGTACGCCCATGAGCCGGAAGCGCAAGCGGCACGCGCGCGGCGCGCCGCTGCGCAGGATGTTGCATTATGTGGCAACCCGTCTCGCACGCGCGCGCGTCAGTCGATCAATCCCTGCTCCGATAGCGCCACGTAAAGGGTCTTGCCTGCTTCCGAGCAGATCTCCACCGAAAATGTTTGGGGATGGAAACTAGAGACGAAGACCCGCGAAACAGCGTGAGCTGCATCTACGGCCGAATGTATGCGCGGTATCTGCGCGACGAGAGACGCTATTTCCTGGTCATACTCATCAGTGGGAGCACCGCCAGCCAGCAGGCCCAGAGGATCCCATTTCCTGACGACGTGAGCGGTGACGTCCCACATCCGCTGGTACTTCGCTCGTCCGAGAGCGTTCGCTTCGTGGCGCTTCATCACACCTCAACCCAGTCGATGCCCGACGGGCGCTGGCCTGTAGTTGCGAACTCCAAGGCTGCGCTGCGCGCAGCGCTCATCGGAATCACCCAACGGCGGGAAAACTCCGTGTGATGCGCAAGCCCTACGAAGGCTGTAAGCACCGGCTCGTCGCGATGCGCCTCGCCTTTACTGACGAAGTACGGCGGCTCACCGTGGCCGTAGTTGAAGCTGAGAACCGTCTCATCGCCTCCGACAACTAGCGAAAGCCAGTCATCATTTGGGGCCTTTAGGATGATGATATTCAGCAGGCCAAGGTCCCTCGACCGCGAGTCGGCATCCGACAAGGCTTGATCGAGCTCGGCGGCGGAACTGAGCTCGATGTCTGGCCGGCCGTCTTCAATTGCGACGCGAAGGTGCACAGCGACCTATTAGGAACGGTGTGTTGGGCGGAACAAGCCGTATTCCAATCGATTGCCCTGTGAGGCCCTGATCGATGTGAGCGTTGCTCCGATTTCTAGCGCAATGATGCCCAGGGCTACCAATGCGAGAAAGTGCGCTTGCCATGCACTCACGAAAAAGCCGAGGCCGCCGATGGAAAGGACGACGCCTCCAGCGCGAGTGAGCCACATCACGAGTACTACCATGATGTCACGAATTTTCCCCATCACTCCCTGCTCACGCAGCACTCGCTTTTTCCACCCGCACGGTCTCGATTCTTTCTCGAAGCCAATTCTGCACCTGGCCTTCGATCCAACCAACCGAGCGTGCGCCGAGCTTGACTCGGCTGGGGAAGCCGCCCGAGAGAGCGGAGCATCCGGTCGGCAATCCATTGCATTTCCGTTCGTACCGGCGGCATCTGAGCCACGAACCTGCGTATCGCCTTTGCTTCGTCACGACGTCCAGCACCATCCAGCGCATCAGCCACTGCGTGCCAGCCGGCAATGACGGCCTCTCTTGTTTGCGTGAGCGTCGTGAGTCCGGGCTCCGATCGAAAGCCACCTCGTCTCAATTCGTCCGCCACTGTCCAAGCACGTTCGCGGTAGTGCGTGGACTCGCCGCGAGTGGCCGCGCGGAAAATGCCGTCGGTCTCGTGCGGCTTCGACACGCCGCGCACAGCTCGTTCCGTTGCGTTCGCTTCCACGCCTTGCTGCCGAAGGTGGGCAGCGAATTCCCGCCGCCATTCGCGCAGGGTTGCCTTTCGGATATTTGGCCGCGTGCCTTCCTCGCTGACTGCCTTGACCACCACATGCACGTGTGGCTGGGGCTGGTCGGTATACAGAGTCATGAGGTAGCGATGCCGGAGCGCCGCGACGAGGCGCCGAGCCGCGTCCCGACGTTCGCGTGCGACTTTGATCGGAAGTGCTCGGAATGCCCGGGGCCGGAATCGAACCGGCACGGAGTGACCCCCGAGGGATTTTAAGTCCCTTGCGTCTACCAGTTTCGCCACCCGGGCAATGTGGTTCGGGACACGCGCGCACGGCATTCTACCGTCAGGCAGTCGCGTACCGTCAGGCAGTCATGGCGCTGCGCGAAGTCGGGTAGCGTGGCGCTGCGCGCACGCTCCGCGCCCACGAGTACGCTCCAACGAGCAAAACTCCTGTGCTCTCGAAAGCGAGAACAGACGCCCGAAAGCGAACCGGAGCCGCTCAGCACTGTCTGGGAAGGGGCAAATCGCGGAAAGCCAAATCGTGTGCAGCCGTCCCGAGGACTGTCGTCGTCCGGGACGTTGGTTGCGCAGCGAGCGTGCGACTGTGGTTAGTCGCCGGTTAGCCGCCAGCAATTGGGCCGCGTGAAGCGTAGCCGTGCACCGTGCACAGCCCGGCATACGACAAAAGCCGGCGCGCCTGACGCCCACCGAAGACACTCGCGAGGATGGCGCTAAATCACTGACTTTGCGAGACTTGCGCGCTGAGATGGGGCGTGTCGGGGGTTCATGTCGACTCTGGGTCTGCGAGGCGAGGGGCTGCACCTATGGCGCGGCGACCGGCACATTCTGCGCGGTGTGAGTCTCGAGCTTCGCAGCGGCGAGGTTCTGCAGCTCACCGGCTCGAATGGCGCCGGCAAGACGACGCTGTTGCGTACCCTGAGCGGCCTCATCTATCCCGAAGAGGGTCGCGTGCTCTGGGCGGGAGAGGACATTCGCAAGGACCTGCGGGCGTACCACGCACAGCTCGCGTACGTTGGCCACGAGCCGCCGCTGAAGGCGGACCTGACCCCGCGTGAGAACCTGCACTACTGGATCGGCGTGCGCCAGAGGCTCACCGCCAGCGCCATCGACAAAGCGCTGGACGAGGTGGGCGCCGACGAATGGCGCGACCGCGCGGTACGCACGCTCTCGGCAGGGCAGAGGAGGCGAGTCGCGCTCGCAGGGCTGAAGTTGCTG
>DASZSS010000240.1:0-7279 GCA_035548535.1 Steroidobacteraceae bacterium | reverse complement strand
CAGCGTGTCGACGAGCAACACCTCGAGATCGCGCGTACGCGCGGCAGGCGAGGAGCGCCGGATGATGCGCACGTTCTGCTTCTCCAGCCATGCGCCCACCTCGGCAAATCGCTGGCGATGACGCGGAACGAGCACCAGCAGAGCGTTCGGATGGACCGCGCGCACTTGGCGATGCGCGGCGAGCACCGCTTCCTCTTCGCCGTCGCCGTGCGTGCTGCCCGCAACCCACACCGGGCGGCCCGCGGCGTAGTGCTCGCGGAGCTCGTGACCTTTCGTCGCGATGTCAGCCGGCAGCGCGAAGTCGAATTTCAGATTGCCGGTGACGTGCGTGCGCGTCGGGCTCGCGCCGAGCTCGCGGAAGCGTGCGGCGTCCCCTTCACCCTGGGCCGCGACCACGACGTCGTTCGAGAGCACCTGGCGGAACAGCGTCAGGAAGCGCGTGTACTTGCCCATCGCCTTGGGCGAGAGGCGCGCGCTTGCGAGCACCAGCGGGACTCGCCGGCGGCCACACTCGTGATAGAGGTTCGGCCACAGCTCGGTCTCGAAAATGACCGCGATGCGCGGGCGGACGCGATCGAAGAAGCGGCGGACGGAGCCGGGCAGATCGAGTGGCATGTAGCGCACCGTCGCGCGATCGGCGAGCAATGCGCGTGCGCGCTCGGCGCCGGTCGCCGTAAGGGTCGTCACGACGATGGGGATGCCGGGGTAACGATCGTGAAGGCAGCGCACGAGGATGGCACAGGCCTGCACCTCGCCGACCGACACGGCGTGCACCCAGATGCTGGGCTTCTCGGCAGCGGGGCCAGCGCCGAAGCGCTCGCCGAAATTGGCCCAGTAGCGCCGGTCGCGCAGGCCGCGGAAGAACATCACGGCGCAGAAGACGGGTGCGAGCAGATACGCGGCGAGCGTGTAGAGGAAACGCATGCTTTAGCGCCGACGCACTACGACGACGCGGCTTGTGATGCGGCGGGGAACGCCGCGTCGGTGGAATCGGCGTCGGGCTGAGGGCGCAGCGTCGCCTGAGATGTTGCGCTCGATGCAGTGCCCTTTGACGCGAGTGCGCGGTTCGTCGCGGTGGCTGTGCCCGCCGTTGCGGCCGTGCTCGGGACTGCCGTCGCGCTCGGCGCGCCCTTGCTGGACGCGGCAGTCGAGTCGGGCGCAGCAGTCGCGTTCGGCGAGCTGGTCATGCTCGGCGCAGCCTTTGCGTTCGACGCAGCCGCCGTGCTGGGCGCAGCCGTCCCACTCGACGCAGCCGTCGGGCTCGACACAGCCGCCGTGCTCGGCGCAGCCGTCGTGCTGGCCGCAGCCGTCGTGCTGGGCGCAGCGGTCGCGCTCGCCGCAGGCGTTGTGCTCGACGCAGCCGCCATGGTCGACGCGGCCATCGTTCTCGCGCCCGTGGTGCTCGACGCAGCAGTGGTGCTCGGCGCAGCCGCCGCGCTCGGAGCAGCCGCCGTGATCGACGCAGGCGTTGTACTCGGCGCAGCCGCCGTGCTCGGCGCAGCGGTCGTGCTCTGCACAGCCGCGGTGCTCGGGGCAGCCGTGGGGCTGGGCGCGGCGGTCGATCCGCTCGCGGCGCCGGCGCTCTCGGGTGCGCCCGTTTGAGCGCCACCGGGCCGAGCCGCTCCAGATGACTGCCGGTAGCCATCGAGCAAGCCATGCCAGTCCGCTTCGCTGAAATGCTCCGGGGGCAACTTGTACGTGATCTTCTCGAGCGACCGCCGCAGCCGCACGAGATTGTTGTCGCACCAGAGTCCCGGCTTCAGCAAGCGCCCGCGATCGAAATCGAGCAGGTACACGAGATCGTCGCCCACCAGCAGAATGTTGTGCGCATTCAAATCCGCGTGGCACACGCCGAGATCATGAAACATGCGGATGCAGCGGCCGATGGTGATCCACCCGAGTATCGGAATGCCACGCCGCTTCAGCAGCGCCGCCAGCGTGATCGACTCATCGAGCCGTTCGGTGATGATGTCCGCCGTGTACGTGAGCCCAGTGCGCCGATAGCGCGCGGCCACGGGCGTGGGCACGGGCAAGCCCGCGCGACGCAAGTGATACAGCAACTGCCACTCGCGAAACGACCGGGTGGCAAACTCCCCGCGCCACACATACTGGTCACGCAACACCTTGGCGACCAGCCCGCCGCGGTGATAGTGCCGCAGCACGAGCCCCTGCCCGCCGTTGCGGATGAAGTGCACCGTGCCGCGCCCGCGCGCTTCGCCATCCAGCTCGCCGCGCTCGCGCCAGTACGCCGGATCGAACCAGCTCGCCGTCGCGTTGCCGGCCCGGGAGGCGTCATATAGCATCGCGCCCCCTGTGAGATCCTTCCGTTTGACCTCCGATCCGAGCGGCCACTGCCGGCTCATCGGCACGCTCTCCTGATGCTGCCGCTCGCCGCGCCGCCCCGCAGTGTCTGCATGCTGCGACTCTCGGCGATCGGCGATACGTGCCATGCCGTGCCGATTCTGCGGACCTTGCAGCGGGCGTGGCCGGATACGCAGTTCACGTGGATCATCGGCAAGACCGAAGCGCGCCTCATGGGCCTGATCGAGGGCGTGGAGTTTATCATCGTCGACAAGCGCGCCGGCCTTGGCGCGCGTCGCGAAATCCGTCGCCAGCTCGCGGGTCGCCACTTCGACGTGCTGCTCCACATGCAGCTCGCTTTCCGGGCAAGCCTCATCTCGCGCGAAGTGAATGCGACCGTGAAGCTCGGCTTCGACCGTGCACGCGCGCGCGAGCTGCAGTGGCTGTTCACGAACGCTCGCATCGCCGCGCGACGCAACCAACACGTCATGGACAGCTTTTTCGGCTTCGCCGAAGCACTGGGCGTGCACGATCGGGTCATGAACTGGGACATTCCCCTGCCGGAGGAGGCACGCACGTACGCCCGCGCGCTCATCCCCGACACGCGCCCGACGCTCGTGATCAGCCCGTGCTCCAGCCATGCGCTGCGGAACTGGCGCGCCGAACGATACGCCGCAGTCGCCGACTATGCGGCTCGACAGCACGGCATGCGCGTCATTCTCTGTGGTGGCCCGAGTGAAATTGAACGGCAAATGGGAGCGGCAATCGAAGCCGCCATGCAGACGCCCGCCGTGAATCAGATCGGTAAGGACACGCTGCCTCAGCTCCTCGCCCTGCTCGAGCGCGCGACGCTGCTCGTCGCGCCCGACGCGGGCCCTGCACACATGGCGACGATGGTGCGCACGCCCGTCGTCGGGCTGTACGCCGCGACCAATCCGGCGCGCAGCGGCCCGTATCTTTCCCGCCCTTTTTGTGTGAACGCCTACGCCGAAGCCGCCCGCCGCTTTCGCGGCCGCTCGCCGGAGCAGCTGCCGTGGACCGAAAAGATCGAGGAGCCCGGCGTCATGGACCTGATCCGCGTGGAGCACGTGACGGCGAAGCTCGATCAGGCCCTGCAGTATGCTGTGCGCCTCGGAGGACCCGCGTGAACGATATCCTGGTACCGATTTCCCCTGGCGAGCTGCTCGACAAGATCACGATCCTGCGCATCAAGTCCGCGCGCATGACGGACCCGGCGAAGGTCGCGAACGTGCGGCTCGAGCTGGCGCTGCTCGAGAAGACCTGGCGCGAAGCCGTCGATGCCGGCGTCGATCTTGCGGCCGAGGAGCGCGCGCTTCAGGCGGTGAACGAGCGACTCTGGGTCATCGAAGACGACATTCGCGAGAAGGAGCGTGCGCAAGCCTTCGACGCGCGCTTCATCGAGCTGGCGCGGGCGGTGTACGTGGAGAACGACGAGCGCGCCGCCATCAAGAAGCGCATCAACGTGAAGCTCGGATCACGGATCGTCGAGGAGAAGTCGTACAAGCCTTACCGCGCGTAGAGTGCGCCGGCGTTGTGGCCATCTTGCGCCCGTAGAGGCGCCCGGCCCCGGGGCCGACGCCACGCGCCCCGCGGCGCCGACGCGCGCCGCGTTCGACCGACTCAGCGCTTCAGCGTGTACTCCGCTCCGCAGTAGGGGCACTTCGCCCAGCCGCTCTGCTCGATCGGCAGGTACACCCGGGGATGCGAGTTCCACAGATACATCTCGGGCATCGGGCAGGACAGCGGCAGGTCCTCGGGAGTCACTTCGTACTGACTCTGGGCGTTGGGCTGGATCAGCGGTTTGGTCGTCGGCGCGGCCATTGACGGCTCTCGTCTTTCGGGGACGCGCGATTATACAGGCGGCGGGCGTCACCCGAGGCGGTCGAGGTCCACCTTCCGGCCGGCCTTGTCGACGAGGCTCTTCCCCTCGAGCAGCGAGCGCAGGAACTGCAGGGCGAGCTGCCGCGCCTTGTCGGCGGTGGCCCCGAAGATTTCCTTGTCCCGGCGGGCGAGCATCGGCGCATGCACCGTGCAGGAATAGTCGAGACCGTCGGTGCTCGCCTTCGGCGCCGAGATGCGAGCGACGAAGGGCTCGATACCACGGTCGGTCTTGAGGAATCCGTTGAGCTCGAAAGAGTCCGGCACGCCTGCTCCATGCAATGTGTACGTCGGGGCCGCCGCGGCCCCGATCGAGAGCATTCTATCGAGTTGTGGCGCGATGCAGCAGCTTCGCCGATGTGCGACAGCGCCGCGCTCCGCGGGGTGCTCACGATGGCGACGCAGTCTCCGCCGGTAGGCTCATCGTCGCGTTCCAGATGCGCGTGACGGCCTCGCGCTCGACCACGAAATCGGCTCCCGAGACGATCGGCTCGCGGCTCTCGAGCGAGAGATGGTGTGAACGGGTGCGGTATGCACGGTAAGCGTGCGTGAGCACGTCCACCGTTTCCTGCGGAACGAGCGCCGCCGACGCCACCGACTCGAGCTGGCGAATGGTGTCGGAGAACATCGCGACGGGCGGATAGTCCTTCGCCCACAGCAGCGCCCAGTACTGCGCGAGGAATTCGATGTCCGCGATGCCGCCGGCATCCTGCTTGATATCGAACTCACCCGCTCGCGCCTTGCTCAGCTCCTTGCGCATGCGCTCACGCATGGCGGCGACCTCGGCGCGCAGCGTGTCCCGCCGCACGTGATTGCGCAGCACCTCCATGCGCACGGCCGCGAACTCGGCGCGCAACTCCGGCGCGCCCGCGACATCGCGCGCGTGCAGGAGCGCCTGGTGCTCCCACGTCCACGCCTCCTTCTGCTGGTACTCGGCGAATGCGCGGATGTTCGTGATGAGCATGCCACCTTTGCCGCTGGGCCGCAGGCGCACGTCCACCTCGTACAAGCGACCGGCCGCCGTGTGTACGGTGAGGATGTGCACGATGCGCTGGGCAAGGCGCACGAAGAAGATCTGATTGTCGATGGGCCGCGCGGCATCCGTTTCCTGCTGCTCGCCGCTGGAATCGTGCAGGAACACGAGATCGAGGTCGGAGGAATAGCCGAGCTCCATTCCGCCGAGCTTGCCGTAGCCCACCGCACAGACTCGCACCGGCCGACGTGCGCCCCCGCTTTCCGTGCACATCGGCACGCCGAACTGCGCGGTCATCTGCTGCCAGCCCATGACGATGGCGCGCTCGACGATGATTTCCGCGACTTCGGTGAGTCGATCGCTCACTTTCATCAGCGGCAGAATGCCCGTCAGGTCCGCGACGGCAATGCGAAAGATCGCGACGCGCTGAAACTGGCGCAGCGTCTCGACCTGCCGCTCGGCATCCTCGTCCGCCACTTGCTCGAGCATGAGATCGAGCTCCGCTTCGAGGCTCGCGCGCGACGGCAGATGCAGCAGCAGGCGCTCGTCGAGCAACTCGTCGAGCAGCACCGGGTGAGCCGCAATCTGGTTCGCGAGAAAGTCGCCGTGGCCGGCGAGCTCGATGAGCCGCTTGCGCGCGGCGGCGCTTTCGGTCAGCAGCGCGAAGTACACGGAGCGTTGGCCGATGGCCTCGATGATCTTCAGCACCCGGCGCAGCACGACGAGAGGCGCGCGGCTCGCCGCAATATCGGCCATCACCGCCGGCAGCATCGCTTGCAGGCGCTTGCGGCCGGGCTCATCGAGCTTGCGCACGAGAGCCGAAGCGCGCAGCTCGAGCAGCAGGCGCGCGGATTCATCCGCGTCCGCCATTCCAGCGCGCGAGAGCGATTCCGCGAGCGCCGCCTGCTCTGCCTCGCTCTCCCAGAGTCGGCCGAAATCCATCTTCACCGTCGCGGGCTCGGCGTCACCGCCGCCGCTGAAGACGACGGACTCGAAATGCCGGCTCACGCATGTGCGATGGGCATTGAGTGTCGCGAGCATCGCGTCCCAGTCGGGCGCGCCCATCGCCAACGCGATGCGGGCGCGACCGAGGTCGTCTTTCGGCAAGCGATGCTCCTGCATGTCCGCGAGCATCTGCAGTCGATTCTCGAGGCGGCGCAGGTATTCGTACGCCGCTCGCAGCTCGCGCACGACGTGCGGCGGCAGCAGCTTGTTGCCGTCGAGGAGCGGCAGCGCTTCGAGGAGCGAGGTCGTCTGCAACCGCTTGAAGCGCCCGCCGCGGATGAGCTGGAACGCCTGCACGATGAACTCGATCTCGCGAATGCCGCCCGGACCGAGCTTCACGTGATCCTCGAGCTCGCGCCGCTCGACCTCGCGCTCGATGAGCGCCTTCATCTCGCGCAGGCTCTCGAACACGCCGTAATCGATGTAGCGGCGATAGACGAACGGCCGGATCACGTTCGCGTACACCTCGGTGTACGCCTCGCTCGCAGTGATGGCGCGCGCCTTCACGTAGGCGTAGCGCTCCCAGTCGCGGCCGTGCCGCTGCAGATAATCCTCGAACGACGCGAAGCTCGACACGACAGCACCGCTGTCGCCGAACGGCCGCAGCCGCAAATCGACGCGGAACACGAAGCCCTCGGGCGTCGGCGTCTTCAGCAGCCGCACCGTCTCTTGCGCGAGCCGCGTGAAGAACTCCTCGTTCGCGATCGAGCGCGCCCCGTCGGTCTCGCCATGCTCCGGAAACAGCAGCACGAGATCGATGTCGGAGGAGAAATTCAGCTCGCCGCCGCCGAGCTTCCCCATCCCGAGAATGATGAGGGGCTGCGCGGCGCCGCTCGGCGACCGCGGCTCGCCGTAACGCGCGATCAGCGACTGACGCGCGCGCTCGTACGCGAGCCGGATCGCCGCATCGGCGAACCACGAGAGCTCGCCAAGCGTATCCTCGAGCCTCGACCAGCCTGCGAGGTCGCGCCAGGCAATACGCACCATCTCGCGCCGGCGCCAGCGCCTCAGGCTCGCCAGAAATTCGGGGTCACCGACAGCCGCGGACGAAGGCGTTTCCGTAGTGACCGCTGCGGCACGGGCGGCGAAGTCGGCGGCGCG
>DASZSS010000239.1:0-12908 GCA_035548535.1 Steroidobacteraceae bacterium | reverse complement strand
GTACGGTCGAAACCTGGAGCCAGACTCAAGATGATCTGCTCGTTACAGCGGTCACCCGTTTCCGCCACGCTGGAATGGCCGGCGCAGGCGCCGAGCGCCAGCGGCGCGAGCGCCATGAGAGCGAGCGACGGAAGACGGCGTGAGACCACTGGGATCCTCGCTTCGGGCTACCGAAGCCTCCGGTATTGGCCAGCCACACTAGCGCAAGTTCCCGCGAACCGATGCCTGTCGGCGCGCACCGACGCAGGCTCGTGCGACTTCTGCGAACCGTTGCCGAATATTTCGCTGAACCCGTGCGCCAGAGCACGGAACTCAGGTTTGAGAACGGGGGGGAAGCGAGCGCGGCGCGCCCCTGGGCGCCGCGCCGCGTTTCAGCGCACGCGCACCTTGGCAGGATCAATCTTCAGTCGCGGATAGCGCAGCGGCAGTCGCGCGAGCTCCGCGGCGAGGATCTGCGAAATCGCGAGATTCCGGAACCATTTGTGGTTCGCCGGGATGATGTACCACGGCGCGTGCCTGGTGCTGCAGAGTGAGAGCGCGTCCTCGTAGGCCCGCTGGTACTCGTCCCACTTCTTGCGCTTCTCGATGTCGTCGATGTTGAACTTCCACTGCTTCGTCGGATCGTCGAGGCGATCCTGGAGCCGCTTCTGCTGCTCGTCCTTGCTGATCTGCAGGAAGAATTTCACGATGGTGACGTTGTTCGCGACGAGCATGCTCTCGAACTGGTTGATCTGCTCGTAGCGCTGCTTCCACACCTCTTGCGGCACGAGCTCATCGACGCGCACCACGAGCACCTCCTCATAGTGCGAGCGGTTGAACACGCCGATCTCGCCGCGCGGCGGCACGTTCTTGTGTATGCGCCAGAGATAGTCGTGGCGCAGCTCCTCCGAGGACGGCACCTTGAACGAGGTCACGGTGCAGCCTTGCGGATTGAAGGCGGTGATCACGTTCTTGATGGTGCTGTCCTTGCCGCCGCCATCCGTGGCCTGCAGCACGACGAGCATCGCAAAGCGGCCGTCGGCGTAGAGCTTGCTCTGCAGGTCTTCGAGCAGCCGCCGCATGTCCTCGAGCACCGCTTCGGCATCGCTCTTCTTCCAGCCGTGCGTGCGGTCGGCATTCGCGTCGTCGAGGCGCACGCGCTCGCCGGGCTTCACACGGAGCTTCTTCAGCAGACGTTCGTCGATGGCGACTCGTTTCAACGGACTGCCTCCGGTTTGCGGCGCGCGCGCCCGGCGGCGGGCACCTGCTGGGTGATGCAGTGGATGTTGCCGCCGCCGAGCAGCACTTCGCGCGTCGGCACCCCGACGATGCGCCTGTTTGGAAACAGACGGCGGAGCTGCGCGGCGGCCGCGCGATCGGTGCGCGGATCGAGCAGCGGCATCACGATGCCGCCGTTCGTCGCGTAGAAATTGACGTAGCTCGCGGCCAGCCGCTCGCCCGCCGGGCGGGGCTTGGTGCCGGGGCGCGCGACGATGCCTTTCGCTTCCTTGGCAGTCATGTACAGCGGGCCCGGCATCGGCAGCTTGTGCACGGTCAAGCGGCGGCCGCGCGCGTCCCGCGCATCGTTCAGGCGCTGCCACGCGTCCTGAGAGATCGCGTACTGCGGGTCGCGCCGGTCGTCGGTCCAGGTGAGCACGACTTCGCCGGGACGCACGAACGCGGCGAGCTCGTCGATGTGCCCGTCGGTCTCGTCGTTGAACACGCCCCGGCCGAGCCAGATGATCGTGCTCACGCCGAGATAGTCGCGCAGCGCCTTCTCGATCTGCTTGCGCGACAGGTTGGGATTGCGGTTCCGGTTGAGCAGGCACTCCTCGGTGACGAGCACGGTTCCGGCGCCGTCGACGTGCACGGCACCGCCTTCGTTCACGAGATCCGCGGCATAGCGGTCGCAGCGCTCGATTTCGAGCACCTTGCGCGCGACGCGCTCATCCTGATCCCACGGCGAATACAGGCCGCCATGGTCGCCGCCCCACGCGTTGAAGCGCCAGTCGACGCCGCGCACCTCGCCCGCTTCGTTCACGACGAACGTCGGCGCGACATCGCGCGCCCAGGCGTCGTCGTGCGACATCTCGACGACGCGGATGTGCGGCGGCAGCTGCGCGCGCGCACCGTCGAAGTGCGCGGCGGATACGCCGACGGTCACGGGCTCGAAGCGGGCGATCGCCGTGGCGACCGCCGCGAACGCGCGCTGCGCGGGCACGGCGCGCTCGCGCCAGTTGTCCGGCCGCTCGGGCCAGAGCATCCACGTCCCGGCGTGAGGCTCGAACTCGCCCGGCATCCAGAAGCCGTCGGCGGCGGGCGTTTTCTTCAGAGTTTGCGACATGGGCGGGAGATTCTAGCGGGCGCGCCTGAGCCCGGCGCGGGCACTTTCTGCTAGCATTCGCGGCCGCTTCGCTCGAACGTCCGCTCAGGAGCTTCTCGATGTCCACGGCTGCAGCGCCGAAGATCACGCCGCCCGCACAAGGCACCAAAATCACCATCAAGAACGGCAAGCTCGTCGTTCCCGACAATCCAATCATTCCCTTCATCGAAGGGGACGGCACCGGGCCGGACATCTGGCGCGCGAGCGTGCGCGTGCTGGATGCAGCCGTCGCGAAGGCGTACGGCGGCAAGCGCAAGATTCACTGGATGGAGATCTACGCGGGCGAGAAGTCGAACAAGCTCTTCGGCTCATGGCTGCCGGATGAGACCGTCGACGCCTGCCGCGAATATCTCGTCTCGATCAAGGGACCCCTCACGACTCCGGTCGGCGGCGGGATTCGCTCGCTGAACGTGGCGTTGCGCCAGTTGCTGGACCTGTACGTCTGCCTGCGCCCGGTGCGCTGGTACAAGGGCGTGCCGTCGCCGGTGAAGCATCCCGAGAAGGTCGACATGGTGATCTTCCGCGAGAACACCGAGGACATCTATGCAGGCATCGAGTTCGAGGCGGGCACGGAGGACAACAAGAAGTTCCTCGAGGTCTTCAAGCAGCACTGGCCGAAGGCGTACGCCAAGATCCGCTTCCCGGAGACCTCCGGCATCGGCATCAAGCCGGTCTCGAGAGAAGGCTCGGAGCGCTTGATCCGCTCGGCGCTCGAGTACGCCGTCGCGAACAAGCGCAAGAGCGTGACGCTCGTTCACAAGGGCAACATCCAGAAGTACACGGAAGGCTCGTTCCGCAACTGGGGCTACCAGCTCGCCGAGCGCGAGTTCGGGGCTCAGGTGTACACGTGGGAACAGTGGGAGCGCACCAAGGCGGCGCAGGGCGAGAAGGCGGCGAACGCCGAGATGGACGCGGCGAAGAAGGCCGGCAAGATCATCGTGAAGGACGCCATCGCCGACATCACGCTGCAGCAGGTGCTGACGCGGCCGGACGAGTTCGACGTGATCGCGACGCTGAACCTGAACGGCGACTACATCTCCGACGCGCTCGCCGCGCAGGTCGGCGGCATCGGTATCGCGCCGGGAGCGAACATCAACTACCTCACGGGCCATGCCGTCTTCGAAGCGACGCACGGCACGGCGCCCAAGTACGCGAATCTCGACAAGGTGAACCCGGGCTCGGTGCTGCTCTCCGGCGAGATGATGCTGCGCTACATGGGCTGGACGGAGGCGGCCGACTCCATCATCGCCGCCATGGACCGCACCATCGGCCAGAAGATCGTGACCTACGATTTCGCGCGGCTGATGGAAGGCGCGAACGAGGTCTCCACCAGCGCGTTCGGCGATGCGCTGATCAGGAACCTCTGACCGACCCGCTCCGCTCGATCCGCAAGGAGCTCGTCAGCCGCGACGAGCTCCTTTCTTTCCGACGTGCGCTTCCATGTACGCGCGCAGCAGGCGATTGATGCGCGTCTGGTAACCCCTGCCCTGCCCGCGGAACCACGCCAGCACATCGGCATCGATGCGCAGCGTGATCTGCTCCTTGGGCTCCCAGTCCTCGAGACCATACCGAACGATCGCGCTCGCGAACTGCTCGGGGGTGGTCGGTGGAATGTCCGAGTAGTCGATGTCCTCGTCGCGCATGCTATCGATGCGCTTCCAGTCGGTCTTCGAACGTTTCGAAGTAGCGCGTTTGCTCATGTTCGTCCGCCTTTCTGAACGAGATGATCCGAAGCGCGTTGCCGCGCACCACGTAGACCATGACGACGACACGCTCGCGGAGCATCCCGATGGTGCGCCAGCGATCCTCGCCGTAGTCGAACCGGTGGTCGAGCATGGTCAGCGTGCGCCAGCGAAACACCGCCGCGCCGTCCCGGAAATCCAAGCCGTGCTTGCGCAGATTCTCGCGGCGCTTGCGCTCATCCCATTCGAAGATCACGCCCGACCTCGCTAGTGTAGTGACAATTTGTAGTTACGCAACCCCGGGGCACCGGGATTGCGAGCCGGCGCGCAGGGTGGGCCAGGGGGAGCTTGGGCGCGCCGCGGATTCGTTGGGTCTTCGTGCAGAAATGCACCGGCTGCGGGAGTCCGCTGGATACCGAAATGCCGGGAGCGCGGCGCGCGCTGCGGCAAGCCTATCGCGACCGCGAGGCACTGCTGGCGCCGCGGGACGCCTTATCATCGCCACCATGACTGGACCCGGCGACACAACGGCGAGCGACGCCGCACTCGTGCACGAGTGCGCGCGGCACATCGTCGACGCGTTCGGCTTCTACAACGCCGAATTCCGGGTCATCACGCGCCGCGCCCCGGTGCGCTTCGAGACGCGCGACTGGAAGGGCAGCCAGCGCGACGCGGTGGAGCGCATCGAGCTCTACGACCGCTTCGTCAACCAGACGATCGCGGAGCTGCGGCTGCAGCTCGGAGCGCGCGCGCTCGACCGCGCGCTATGGGCGCGCATCAAGACCGAGTTCGCGGCGCAGATCGAGGGGCTGCACGACAACGAGTTCACGAAGACGTTCTTCAGCTCGATCACGCGCCAGCTCTTCGGCACGGTCGGCGTCGCGCCCGGGATCGAATTCGTGGCGACGGATCTGGACCCGCTCGCGGGCGCGCAGAAGCTGATGCAGGTCATGCGGGCGGGCACGTCGGCCGCCGGCGCGACGTCCGTCATTCACTCCTACCGCAATCGCGGCTCGCTCGCGCTTCTCATCGAGGACCTGCTCGGCGACCTGCACTTTCGCGCGCCGTGGCACGACCTCGACAAGAGCGTCGCGCACGTTACCTTCGAGATCGCCGCCCGCTTGCGCTCGAATCGCGAGCGGCGCAGCGTCGAGAAGATCGAGGTCATCCGCGCGGGGTTCTATCAGTTCACGCGCTGCTACGTCGTCGGCCGCGTCATCGGCCGCGGCTTCGCCCTGCCGCTCGTCATCGCGCTCAAGAATACGGAATCCGGCGCGCTGGTCGATGCGGTGATGCTCACGGAGGAAGACGTGAGCGTTGTGTTCGGGTTCTCGCGCTCCTACCTGCACGCCGATCTCGACCACGTCGCCGAGGCCGTCGTCTTCATCAAGTCGCTGCTGCCGCGCAAGCCGATCAGCGAGCTCTTCACGGTGCTCGGCCGCTCGCGGCAGGGCAAGACCGAGCGCTATCGCGAGCTCATGCGCGCACTCGCGAGCACGAGCGAGCAGTTCGTGCACGCGCCCGGCGAGCGCGGCCTCGTGATGGTGTGCTTCACGCTGCCCTCCTTCGACGTCGTGTTCAAGGTGATCCGCGATCGCTTCCCGTATCCGAAGAACATCCTGCGCGAGGAGGTGCAGGAGAAGTACCGCATGGTCTTCAAGCACGACCGCGTGGGCCGCCTGGTCGATGCGCAGGAATTCAAGCGCCTGCGCTTCCCGCGCGAGCGCTTCGCGCCGGAGCTGCTGGCAGAGCTCGCGAGCGAAACCGCGGGCACCGTGCACGTCGACGGGGCCGACCTGGTGTTCGATCATTGCTACGTCGAGCGACGCATGACCCCGCTGAACCTGTACTTGCGCACAGTGAGCCCCGAAGCGGCGACGCGGGCGGTGCTCGACTACGGCCAGTGCATCCGCGATCTGGCGTACACGAACATCTTCGCGGGCGACCTGCTGCTCAAGAACTTCGGCGTGAGCCGCCACGGCCGCGTCATCTTCTACGACTACGACGAGCTGTGCCGCGTGACCGACTGCCACTTTCGCGACCTGCCGCAAGCCACGAATCTCGAGGACGAGCTGCGCGACGAAGCCTGGTTCTACGTCGCTGACAACGACATCTTTCCCGAGACCTTCATCCGCTTCCTCGCCTTCGACGACGCGCAGCGTGCGGCCTTCCTGCGCGTGCACGGCGAGATCCTGACCGCCGCCTTCTGGCGCAACGTCCAGCAGCGGCTGAGCGACGGGGAAGTGCTCGAAGTCGTGCCGTATCATCCGCATCGCGTGCGGGTTGCGAGTGAGTCATGAATCGTTTTCTGGTGGTGCTCGGATCGGTGCTGGTGCTGCTCGGCGTCGCCTGGCCGGTGCTGCGGAAGCTGCCGCTCTTCCGCCTGCCCGGCGACATCGTCATCGACCGCCCGGGGTTCAAGTTCTTCTTCCCCATCACGACGATGCTGCTGATCAGCGCGCTCGTCTCGCTGATCGCGTGGCTGTTCAGGCGTTGATCGCGGCGAGCGCCTGAGTCACGTCCTCGACGAGATCGTCCACGTCTTCGAGACCGATCGAGAGGCGCACCGTGCCCTCGGTGACGGCGGACATGCGCAACTGCTCCGGGGTCAGGTCCCGGCCGCGCATCATCTGGGGCGCCACCACCAGCGACTCGGTCGATCCAAGGCTCGCCGTGAGGGCAAACAGCTTCAGCGACTCCGCGAACTTGTTGCCCGCGGCGGCGCCGCCCTTGATGTCGCACGTGACGATGGTCCCGAACTCCTTCATCTGCGCGTTCGCGAGCGCGAACTGCGGATGGGTCGGGATGCCGGGATAGTGCACGCGCTCGACGAGCGGGCTCGCCTGCAGCACTTCCGCGATCTTCATCGCGCTCGCGCATTGCGCGCGATAGCGCACGAAATAGGTCTTCAGCCCGCGCTGGATCAGGAACGCGGCGTGCGGATCGAGCGAGCCGCCGAGCGCCCCGAAATCCGTGCGCATGGCGCGGATCAGCTCCTGCCGCGCGATCACCGCGCCGCCCATGACGTCGCCGGCGCCGGAGGCGTACTTCGTGAGACTGTGCACGAACACGTCCACGTCGAACTCGCCGTGCTGATGATAGCCGGCGAACGTGTTGTCCATCACCGTGAGCGCGCCCTTCGCGCGCGCGAGCCGCGTGAGCGCGGCGATGTCGGCGATCTTCGTCACCGGATTGGTGGGGCTCTCGAAGAACACGAGCCGCGTCGGCGTCGTCGCGAGCGTGCGCTCGACGCCTTCGAGGTCCTCGATCGACAGCATCGTGCTCGTCACGCCGAAGCGGCCGAGCAGCCGGCGAATGAGATAGCGACTCGGGTTGTAGGTCTCGACGAAGCAGATGATGTGGTCGCCTGCTTTCGTCAGCGCGATCAAGGTCTGCGCGATGGCGCTGACGCCGGAGGCCGTCACCAGACAATCCGCCCTGCCCTGCAGCTCGGCGAGGGTGAGCTCGAGCTGCCGCGTGGTGGGATTCGACGAGCGCGTATAGAAGAATCCCGGGCGCTCGCCGCGCAGATTCTTCATCGTCTCCTCGAGCGAGTCGAACTCGAACTTGACGGTCTGGTAGATCGGCGCGACGACCGGATGGTTGTCGGGCGCGAGCTCGACGCGCGGCGGATGATTGACGCGAGTAGGCTTTCTCATGGATCCAGAGTAAACCGATCGGCGTCGAGATGCGCCGGGAAGCGCTCGCGGAACGCGCGAAGCGCGGCACCGTCCAGCTCGACGGTCGTGACCGCCGACTCGTCGGCCAGCTCGGCGAGCGGCTCACCGAGATAATCGTGCGCGACGCTGTCCCCGGAATAGTCGATGCCGTTGCCGTCGCGGCCGATGCGATTGACGCCGACGACGAACGCCTGATTCTCGATGGCCCGCGCCTTCAACAACGCGCGCCAGGCGCCGCGGCGCGCGGCGGGCCAGCTCGCCACATAGACGAGCAGGTCGTAGTCGAGATCGGTGCGCCGCCGGCTGTACACCGGGAAGCGCAGGTCGTAACAAACGAGCGGACAGATGCGAAATCCGCGCCATTCCACCGTGAGCGCGCGGCTCCCGCCCGGGGAATAGCGCTCGTGCTCTTTCGCCATCCGGAACAGATGGCGCTTGTCGTAGTGCAGGAGCTCGGAATCCGGCGCTGCCCACAGGAGGCGGTTGTAGTAGCGCTCCCCGTCCTTGACGATGAGGCTGCCCGTGAGCGCGGCATTCAGCTCTTTGGCCTTCGCTTGCAGCCACTGCGCTGTCGGGCCGTTCACGGGCTCATACAGCTTGTCGGCCTCCATGCTGAAGCCCGTGGTGAACATCTCGGGAAGCACGATCAGGTCCGTGTTGTTGGCGAGCGGCGCGCAGAGCGCATCGAGGCGCGCGCGATTCGCGGCCGGATCGTGCCAGGCAAGGGATTGCTGGACCAGCGTGACGTGCAGGCTCACTCCTCAGGCTCCTTCAATCCCTTCGCGAATTGCTGCAGACGGGCGACGGCATCGTCCAGCGTGCGATCCTGCTTCGCGATGCACAGCCGCAGCACGCGCAGGCGCGGCGGCTCCTTGTAGAACGGCGAGAGCGGGATCGTCGCGACTCCCGCCTCGGTGAGGAGGCGCTCGGCGAAGGTGACATCGTCCGTGTCGGCGATGGCACTGAAATCGATGAGCTGGAAGTACGTCCCTTCCGCCGGCAGCACCGCGAACGGAGTGCCCTCGAGCGCTGCGCGCACCCGATCGCGCTTCTCCTGGAAGAACCGCGACAGATCGCGCCAGCAGTTGGGTTTCTCGATCAGATACTGCGCGATCGCCCACTGCAGCGGAGTCGCAATGCTGAAGGTGTTGAACTGGTGCACCTTGCGCAGCTCGCGCGTCAGCTCCGCCGGCGCGACGCTGTAGCCGACACGGATGCCCGTGGCGTGCAGCGTCTTGCCGAACGAGAACACCGCGACGCTGCGCTCCCGCAGCTCCGGATGCGCGAGCACCGAGACATGCTTGCGCCCATCGTAGAGCACGTGCTCGTACACCTCGTCGGACATGACGAAGATGTCCCGATTGCGGATCAGCGCAGCGAGCGCGTCGAGATCGCTCTTCGTCGCGACCGTGCACGCCGGATTGAGCGGCGTGTTGATCATGATGAGCCGGGTGCGCTCGGTGATCGCTGCCGCGACCCGATCCCAGTCGTAGCGGAAGGACGGCGGCTGCAGCGGCACGTGCACGCAGTGCGCACCTGCGAGCCGCACCGCCGGATCGTACGAGTCGTACGACGGATCGAAGACGATGGCCTCGCCGCCCGGACCGACGAGCGCCTGAACCGCGCAGTAGATCGCCTCGGTCGCGCCGAGGGTGATCGTGATCTCCGCGTCCGCACTCACGGTGACGCGGTACGTACGCTTCAGCTTCTTCGCGATCTGCTCGCGCAGCTCCATCACGCCTTCCATGGGCGCGTACTGGTTGCGGCCCTCGGCCATGGCGGCCGCGACGAGCTCCGCCAGGCGCGGGTCGATGTCGTAGTCCGGAAATCCCTGGCCGAGATTGAGCGCACCGAGCTCGCGCGCACGGCGCGACATCACCGTGAAAATGGTGGTGCCGACGTCGGGGAGCTTGCTGGAAACCGAGGGCATGCGACAGCGGCAAGTCTAGCGGCGAGCGGGCCCCTGCCGCTATGAGTTGCCCAGCACCTCGGCCGCGGCGAGGGCGGCGCCGATGACGCCCGCCTGCCCCCCGAAATGCGCCGGCCGGATCTCGCACGGCGCTTTAAGCAGCGGGGCGAAGCGATCGTAATTCTCGACGACCGCACCGCCGAGGATGAAGACGTCGGGCCAGAAGAGCGCGTGCACATAGCGCAGATACTCGTTGACGCGCGCGATCCAGGCGGGAAAGTCGAGGTGCTCCGCGGTGCGCACGCGCGCGGAAGCCCAGGTTTCCGCGTCGGCGCCATGCAGCTCGAGATGCCCGAATTCCATGTTCGGCACGAGCTTGCCGTCGATGAACAAGGCGGTCCCGATGCCGGTGCCGAAGGTCAGCATGATGACCGTGCCGGGCGTGTCCCGGCCCGCGCCCCACTTCACCTCCGCAAGGCCGGCTGCGTCCGCATCGTTGAGGAACACCGTGGGAATACCGAGCGCGCCGCTCGCGAGCGCCGCACCGTCCGTGCCGATCCAGGCGTGATCGACGTTGGCGGCGGTGCGCGCGATGTTGCGCTTCACCACGCTCGGGAACGCGAATCCGGCCGCCTTCGCCGGCGGCAGCCCACTCGCGAGCCGCGCGACCGCCTTGATGACTTCGGGCGGGGTGGACGGTTGCGGCGTCGGCACGTGCGCCATGTCGACGACGAGGCGCCCCGTTGCCGTGTCCACCACGCCGCCCTTGATGGAGGAGCCGCCGACATCGATGCCGAGTACGTTCATAGGTGTGCGCAACGGATCTCTAAGTAGCGCTCGGGAGCGCGCCGGCCTCGGCCTGCGCCATCTGCTCGTCGCGGCGGCGGGCCTTCTCCTGGCGCGCCATCAGGATACCGGCGCCGATGACGAATATCGTAACCACACTCACCATCAGCGTCGCGAGCGCGTTGATCTCCGGCGTGACCCCGAGCCTGACCTTGGAAAAGATCATCATCGGCAGCGTATTGGTCTGCGGCCCGGCGGTGAAGGAGGCGATGACCAGGTCGTCCAACGACAGCGTGAACGCGAGCAGCCAGCCCGAAACGATCGCCGGCGCGATGATCGGCAGCGTGATGAGGAGGAACACTTTCAGCGGTCGCGCGCCGAGGTCCATCGCCGCCTCTTCGAGCGATTCGTCCATCGACGAGAGGCGCGACTGCACGATGACGGTGACGTAGGACAGCGTGAGCGTGATGTGGGCGATCGCGATCGTGCTGAAGCCGCGTTGCCCGGGCACGGGCGCAAAGGGCACGTCCGCGAAGGCGACGAACAGCAGCAGCAGTGACAGCCCGGTAATCACGTCGGGCATGACGAGCGGCGCCGTCACCATCCCGGCGAGCAGCGAGCGACCGCGGAATCTGCCGAACCGCGCGAGCACCAACCCCGCGAGCGTGCCGACGATCACGGCGCCCGTCGCCGTGACCGCCGCGATCCGCAGGCTGAGCCACAGGCCGTCGAGCATCTGCCGGTCCCCGAAGAGCACGCCGTACCACTTCGTCGAGAACCCGCCCCACACCGTCACGAGCTTCGATTCGTTGAAGGAAAAGACGATCACCGACAGGATCGGGATGTAGAGGAACGCAAACCCGAAGAGCAGCGCGGTGAGCAGGAATCGCGAGCGGCGCGCGTTCATCGATGGGCCAACCCGCTCGTTTCGCGCGCTTGATAGCGCTGGAAGATCACGATGGGCAGCACCAGCACGAGCAGCAGCAATACGGCCACCGCGCTGGCACGCGGCCAGCTCCGCGCCGTGAAGAACTCATCCCACAGAACGCGCCCGATCATCAACGAGTCCGTGCCGCCCAGCAGGCGCGGGATGACGAATTCGCCCACGGCCGGAATAAACACGAGCATCGAGCCCGCGATGATGCCCGGTATCGACAGCGGCAGCGTGATGCGCAGGAACGCGCGCAGCGGCGTCGCGCCGAGATCGGTGGCGGCCTCGAGAAGCGTGATGTCGTGCTTCTCGAGATTCGCGTACAGCGGCAGGATCATGAACGGCAGGTACGAATAGACGATGCCGACGTACATCGCGAAGTCCGTCTGCATCATGACAATCGGCTCGTCGATGATGCCGAGGCTCATGAGAGCCTGGTTGATCAAGCCGTTGTTCCGCAGGAGCCCGATCCACGCGTACACGCGAATGAGAAAGGACGTCCAGAACGGCAGCACGACCAGCAGCAGCAGCGTGTTGCGCCAGTTCGGGCTCGCGCGCGCGATGCCGTACGCCATCGGGTATGCGATGAGCAGGCACAACACGGTCGAGACCGCCGCGACCCTGAGCGAGTAGACGAAAGCGTCGAAGTACAGCGCGTCCTGCCCGAACAGGTCCCGGTAGTTCTGGATGTGAAGCTTGAGTTGCAGAACGTGGTCGCTCGTCCACTCGATGAGCGGCCCATACGGCGGCTGCCCGACGAACACGCTCGGCGCCAGGCTGATCTTCACGACGATGACGAACGGGATCAGGAAGAAGAGCAGGAGCCAGATCGCGGGCACCGCGATGACGAGGCCCCGTCCGGTGATGCCGAGGCGCCGCAGGACGCCGACCGACCAGCGATAGGCGGCGGTCTGCGCGAGCAACTGCAGATTCGCATCGATCATGGAGACGATGCGCTGACCGAGCGGAAGGTAGCTGATCTGAGGCGCCATCGGGCCGCCTATTCCGTCACGACCACGGCACTCGACTCGTGCCAGCTCACCCATACCCGCTCTTCCCACGTGAGCGGCCGATCGGCGTGCCGATAGATGTTGGGCTGCGTGATGCGCACGATCCTGCCGCTATCGAGCTGCACGAGGTAAATGGTCAAGTCACCCATGTAGGCGATCTCGTGGATCGTGCCCTGCGCGGCATTCGTGGTCGTGCCGGGCGAGTCGCGCGAGAGGATCATCTTCTCCGGCCGTACGGCCACCCACACCATGGCCTCGGGCGCGGTGCTGATACCGTGACCGACGTAAATCGACGCGCCGAGCTCGGGCGAGTCGATGAGCACGTGATCCGGCTCATCCTCGACGACACGGCCCTCGAACAGGTTTACGTTGCCGATGAACTCCGCGACGAAGCGGTTGTTCGGGAACTCGTAGATGTCGTGAGGCGTGCCCACCTGCACGATGCGTCCCGCGTTCATCACGCCGATGCGCGTGGCGAGCGTCATCGCCTCCTCCTGATCGTGCGTCACGACGACGAAGGTGACGCCGAGCTTCTCCTGGATGTTCAC
>DASZSS010000238.1:0-7300 GCA_035548535.1 Steroidobacteraceae bacterium | reverse complement strand
GCGGCACGATCGGCGGCGTCGTCGTCAGCCTGCTCCTGAACCGGTTCGGCTACACGGCGATCACGCTGCTGTTTCTGCTCGCCGCGCCGACGATCGCGGCGATCGGTCTCGAAGGACTGTCGCCGGCGATGCTGGCCGGCGTCGCGGGCCTTGCGGGGCTCGCGGTGCTCGGCGCGCAATTCGGCAACAACGCGTGTGCCGGCATGATCTATCCGACCGAGGCGCGCTCCCAGGGCGCCGGCTGGGCGCTCGCGATCGGCCGCGTCGGTTCGATCATCGGACCGATCGTGGGCGGCGTGCTGGTGGCGATGAAGATGCCGTTCAGCACCCTGTTCCTGTGGGCCTCGCTGCCGATGGCGCTCGGGCTGCTTGCGGCGATCCTCCTCGCCTGGCTCTGCTACCGCCGCTTCCGCGCGTTCACGCTGGACGACAAGCCGGCCGAGCCGGACGGCGCGGCGCTCAGCCCCGCCCGATATACGGCATCTTCGTCGCCATGATCGTCATGAACTGCACGTTCGCATCGAGCGGCAGCGCGGCCATCTGCGCCACGGCGCGCCCGACGAGCTGAACGTCGATCAGCGGCTCGGCGTTCGCGCCGCTGCGCGGCATGTTGCGCGCGAGATCGGTGCCCGCGTTGCCGATGTCGATCTGTCCGCACGCGATGTCGAATGCGCGACCGTCGAGCGAGGTGGATTTGGTGAGCCCCGTGACGGCGTGCTTGGTCGCGGTGTACGCGATCGAGTTCGGCCGCGGCGCGTGCGCGGCGATCGAGCCGTTGTTGATGATGCGGCCGCCACGCGGCGTCTGGCTCTTCATGAGCCGCACGGCTTCCTGCGTGCACAGGAACATGCCGGTGAGATTGGTGTCGACGACCGCCTTCCACTGCTCGAACCGGATGTCTTCGATCGGCGTGGCGGGCATGCTGATGCCCGCGTTGTTGAAGAGCAGATCGAGCCGGCCGAAGAGCTCCTGCGTCCTCGTGAAGAGGTTGTGCACGGATTTGGGATCGGTCACGTCCGTGACGACCGCGCGCAGCTTCGACTCGGCACCCGCGATGCCGCGGCCCGCCTCTTCGATGGCCTTCTGCAACGTCGCTTCGTGACGGCCCGCGAACACGATCCGCCAGCCGTCGCGCGCGAGCTCGATGGCCGCCGCTTTGCCGATGCCGCTGCCCGCGCCGGTGACGACGGCGATCTTGTTGTCCACGCTCATGAGGGATTCATCTCGCGATTGGGAAGGAGTTCGCGGCGAAGTGTAGTCGGCCGCGAAGGCGCACGTCAGCACGCGTAGGCTGCGCGCCTCCAGCTTGCCCGCTGCCGGGGGCAGTGTGCGGGGCGCTCGAAGCGCGGATAGTCGGCGATCCGCTCGATTCGAGCGTCGAGGCGCGAGCGAACGAAGGCGGGTGGAAGTAGAGTGTGGCGGTCCCGCAGGAGGAGGTTCTCATGCTTCGCATCACCCTCGCGGCCTTCCACCTCATCGCGCTCGGGCTCGGCATGGGCGCCGTGCTCCGCCGCGGCAGTACGCTGCGCGAGCCGCTCACCGCGGATTCATTGCGGCGCGCGCTTTCGGCGGACGCGCTATGGGGAATTGCGGGCGCGCTGTGGCTCGTGACCGGCGTGTGGCGCATGGCCGCCGGTATCGAGAAGCCGCGCGAGTACTACGAGATGAACTACGTCTTCATCGCGAAGATGGTGCTGTTCGTCGTGATCATCGCGCTCGAGATCCCCGCCATGCTCGCGCTCACGAAGTGGCGCAAAGCGCTGCGCGCGGGCAGCGATCCCGGCGTGTTCGTGCCGGTGCTCAAAGCGAAGCGGATTGCGGTGATCAGTCATGTACAGGCGTTGCTCGTCGTGTTGATGGTGTTCGCGGCAGTCACCATGGCTCGCGGCTACGGCTTGCTTTGAGCGCAAGAGCGCAGCGACTGCGCGACTACGAGCCTGCCGGCGTCGCCGCCTGCGCCGCCAGGCGGAACGCGATGCGTCCGTGCGTGACGGGCACGTGATTCGTCAGATGCGTCGCGCGCCACGCATCGAACGCCTCGAGGTTCAGCCCGGCCGGCACTGTCGTCCACGAGGCGTGATGTAGATAGCTCCACACGTACTCGCGCAGAAAGCCCGCCGCCTCGACGCGGTCAATGTCGCTGAAGTAGGCGGATGCCAGCTGCGCATCGATGCGTTTGAGCGCGCGGTACATGTTCACGGCGGTGGTCCGCCCACGCACTTCCTCCTCGAACGACGCTTCGCGCTCGCCGACAGTAGGGGCCTCGCCGCTCTCGCCCGCGACGTACGCCGCCCGTGCAAACAGATACGCGAGCCATATCGTCTTCTCCTGCTCCGGCGTCGCCGGATCCCACATGATCGCAACCTTCTCCTGCGCGGCGGCTTCGGCGGCGATGCGGGCGCGGGCCTGTTTCACGGGCTCGTCCGTGACGGGGATGGCCGCACCGAGCGCCTCGAGAACCTCGCCGTGGCTGAGCACACCGTCTTCTTCGAGGCCGGGCGCGACGTCGAGACGCGCATCGACCAGGAGTCCATGCGCCGCCGTGAAGATCAGATAGGTCGCGCCGCCGATGCCGTTCTTCATCCGGGGGACGGTGAACAGCGCCTCGCGCGCAACGCGCGCAGTGCCGAGCGCCACTTTCGACTCGCGGGGCTTCAGGCGCCGCACATGCGTGGCAGCGATGACGTCCCGCTTGGCCTCGCCATAACGCTCCAGCAGCTCCGGCGCGTCGATGCCGTCCGCAACGCCGCCCGGGCCGAGGTCGGTCACGCTGATCTCCAGTGCGAGGCCGACGGCCCGATAGGAGTAGCTCAGCGAGCGCTCGCCCTCCGGCCCGCTGTGCTCGCCGATGAATTCCAGCGGCCCGATGTACTCCGGCAGCGTGAGGCCGCCGATGGTGGTGGTGTGAGTGACTTCGCCCGCGTGGGCCACCCCGCATGTCGCACCGAGCAGCGCGGCAGACAGGGAAGCAATGGCCAGGGAAGTGGTGGCGAGAGAAACGGCTTTCGACTGCATCGCACGGTGAGGTGCAATGGCTATGCCCAGCCGGAGTTGCCCTTACTGTGCAGCAACTTAGACGGCGCGTGGGTCGCGATCCACGCGTGAGCTGTCAATCTTTCCGACAGCGCCAGCATCTGTAGAATCGCGCCGCATGATTCTCTGGCTCAAAGCGTTTCACGTCGTCTTCGTCGTCACCTGGTTCGCCGGTCTCTTCTATCTGCCGCGGCTCTTCGTCTATCACGTGACCGCGACGGACGCCCCCAGCCTCGAGCGCTTCGTCGTCATGGAGCGACGGCTGTACGGCATCATGAGCATCGGCGCGGCGCTCGCCATCGTCTTCGGTGTCTCGATGCTCATCGTGGAGCCGGCGTATCTCACGTTCGGGTGGCTGCGAACGAAGCTCGTCCTGGTCGTGCTGCTCATCGGGTATCACCACTACTGCCGCGTGCTGATGCGGGCGCTCGCGGCCGGGCGCAACACGAAGTCTCAAAAGTGGTACCGGCTCTTCAACGAAGCGCCGGCGCTGCTGCTGATCGCGATAGTGATTCTTGCGGTGGTGAAGCCCTACTGAAGAAGCAGGTGCGCCGGCTGTCCCGACGCACCTGCCCGGCCGAAAGCCTGAGGGCTTGGCCTTCGGCGCCTACGCCGCGTTCTGCAGCTCGAATGTCACCTGCACCTTCGTGTAGGACTGCACGGCCTGACCCGCCTGCATCGCCGGGCTGAACGTCCATTTCAGGATGGCCGCGATCGCCGCGTCGTCGAGCTTCGGGTGACCCGTGCTGGTCACGACCGCCACGTCCTGCGGCCGGCCGTTCGCATCGACGAGCACGCGGAACACGCCCGTGCCCTCCTCGCCCGCGCGGCGTGATGCGGCCGGATACACCGGGTCGACGCGGCGATTCACTTTCATGTTCACCGTCTCGGGAACCGGCGGCGCCGGGCTCGTCGCCGCGGTGATGGCCGCGGGCGCGGGCTCATCGGTCGGCACCTCGATCTCGGGAATCGTGTCCTCGAGCGGCGGCGTCTCGATCTGCGGCTGCTCGAATTGCGGCTTCACGATCTTGACCGGCTCGCTCTTCTCGGTCTGCGGCGCATCGATGATCACCGCCTGCATCGGCTTCGCGATGCTCGGCATCTCCACGATCCCGAGGCTCGCCGCCACGAAATAGATCAGCAGGATGTGCGCGGCGATCACCGCGAGGCCCACGGGGCCGCGCTGGAATAGGCCGCTCTTTACGGCCGAAGGGGATGAGTACGTCGTCGCCATATCCGCGCCCTCCTCGAGCTCGCGTTCCGTCGGATGAAACGGTCCGGGGGCGGGCGGGTTTCGTACTTTCCTCAGCTGTTTCCTGGGGTTATGTCGGCCTACGGCGACGTCGGCCGATTTCCTACAGCGCGCTCGGTGTCCGCGGGTGCGTGCACCATGTTCGGGCGGCCAAGCGGAAGCTTGTCACAAGCCGCATGCAACCCCGGGCAGCGCGCGATCTTTGGCGAATTTCTGTGATCGAGCGCCAGCAGCCGGCCGGGCTCGCATTGGTAGGGTCGCGCTCTCCGTTCTCTTTTTCGAGCCCATGAGCACAGCCGACAAGCCGAGGCGCGCGCCGCGCGCGCGTCCCCGCGACGACACGGACGACGCCGGGACGGCGCTGACCGGTCGCTTCGCCGTGCTCAACTCGTGGAGCGGCCTGCCCGGAGGCGTCGGCCGCGATCCCGAGGAAGCGGACCCCTCTTCGCGCGAGGCGGAATACATGCGCATGCTGAAGACGTTGCTCGGCAACGTCGACGGCATGGTGTATCGCTGCCGTGATGATGCCGAGTGGACGATGGAGTTCGTGAGCGAAGGCTGCCTGCGCGTCACGGGCTATCACCCGCGCGATCTCATGTACAACGGGCTCGTCTCGTACGAGTCGATCACGCATCCCGACGATCAGATGTGGGTGCGCGAGGCCATACGCAACGCGCTCGAGGCGCGCGCGCGGTTCGACATCGAGTACCGCATCCGGCACAAGGACGGCGACATCCGCTGGGTGTGGGAGCGCGGCACCGGCGTGCTGGACGAGCAGGGCCGCGTCGTCGCGGTCGAAGGGCTCATTCAGGACATCACCGAGCGGCGCAATGCCGTGCAGGCGCTGCGCGAGGCCGAGCGGCGCTATCGCGGCCTCTTCGACAACGCGATCGAGGGCATCTTCCGCACCACCGCCGACGGGCATTTTCTCGACGCCAATCCCGCGCTCGCGCACATCTACGGGTTCGCCTCGCCGCAGGAGCTCATGAGTCAGCTACGCGACATCGGCCGGCAGCTCTACGTCGATCCGCAGCGGCGCGAGGAATTCATGCGCATCGTGCGCGCGCGCGGCTCGGTGAGCGGCTTCGAGTCGCAGGTGTATCGCAAGAACGGCGACGTCATCTGGATTTCCGAGAACGCGCGCGCCCTCTTCGACGCGGACGGCCGCTGCGTCGGCTACGAGGGCACGGTCGAGGACATCACCGAGCGCAAGCTCTATCAGGCCCGCATCGAGCAGCAGGCCAACTACGACACGCTGACGGGGCTAGCGAACCGCTCGCTGCTGCAGGACCGCCTCGAACAGGCGCTGATCACCGCGAGCGCCTACAACTCGCGCGTGGCGGTGGTGTTCGTCGACCTCGATCGCTTCAAGTTCATCAACGACAGCCTGGGCCACCACATCGGCGACCGGCTGTTGAAGACGATGGCGGATCGCCTGGAGTCGTGCGTGCGCGAGTGCGACACCGTCGCGCGCCTCGGTGGCGACGAGTTCGTGGTGCTGATCACCGGACAGACCGCGCCGGACCAGGTGCGGGCGGTGGTCGAGCGCATGCTGGCGGTGGTCTCGCAGCCCTGGGTGATCGAGCAGGGCGAGTTCAACATGAGCTGCAGTATCGGCGTCGCGCTGTTCCCGAACGACGGCACGGACGCGCAGACGCTCCTGAAGCACGCCGACTCCGCCATGTATCGCGCGAAAGACAGCGGTCGGAACAACTTCCAGTTCTTCACGCGCGAGCTGAACACGCTCATGACCGAGCGGCTCGAGATGGAGAGCAAGCTGCGCCGCGCGCTCGAGCGCGACCAGTTCCTGCTGCACTACCAGCCGCGCGTGGATCTGAGCACCGGGCGCATCGTCGGCGCCGAAGCGCTGCTGCGCTGGAAGCTGCCCGAGCAGGGCCTCATCGCGCCCGGCCGCTTCATCGGACTCGCCGAGGAGACGGGGCTCATCGTGCCGATCGGCAAGTGGGTGCTGAAACAGGCGTGCGCGCAGAACAAGGCGTGGCAGGACGCGGGGCTCGAGCCCATCGTCGTGTCGGTGAACGTGTCCGCGCGGCAGTTCCGGCAGGACAATCTCGTGCGCACGGTCGCCGAGGCGCTCGAGGAGAGCGGGCTCGACGCGAAGTACCTCGAGCTCGAGTTGACCGAGAGCATGGTGATGCACGATGCGGCCCAGCTCGTCGCGATGCTCGGCGAGCTGAAGCGGCTCGGCGTGCAGATCTCCGTGGACGACTTCGGCACGGGCTATTCGAGCTTGAGCTACCTGAAGCGCTTTCCGGTCGACCGGCTGAAGGTCGACCGCTCGTTCGTCGAGCAGCTCGCGACCGATGCGGACGACGCGACGATCGTGCGCGCGATCATCACGCTAGGTCACAACCTGGGATTGAAGGTGGTCGCCGAAGGCGTGGAGCAGGCCGACCAGGTCGAGTTCCTGCAGTTGAATCAGTGCGACGAAGCGCAGGGATACATCTTCTGTCGGCCCATCGAGAGCGGCGCGCTGGCGGAGAGGCTGGCGAAGGGGCTCCAGTAGGCCGAGAAAAGCGCGCGCGGGGCGCGCTTTCTCGGTACAACCCTGGAACGAGCCGACGCCGCGCTCAGAACAAGCCGACGATCCTGCCGCTGTCGTCGACGTCGATGTTGTTCGAGGCCGGCACCTTCGGCAGGCCGGGCATCGTCATCACGTCGCCGCAGATCATCACGATGAACTCCGCGCCGGCGGCGAGGCGCACCTCGCGGATGTTCACGACGTGCCCGGACGGCGCGCCGAGCAGCTTCGGGTCCGTCGAGAAGGAGTACTGCGTCTTCGCCACGCACACCGGGTAGTGCCCGTAGCCCGCCTCCTGGAAGTGCTTGATCTGCTGCCGCACCTTCGTGTCGGCGGTGATGTCGCTCGCGCCGTAGATCTTCGTGGCGACGGCCTTCATCTTGTCCCACAGCGACATCTTGTCGTCGTACACGAACTTGAAGTTGTTCGGCTGCTCGCACAGGCGCACGACTTCCTTCGCCAGCTCGAGCGCG
>DASZSS010000237.1:0-15938 GCA_035548535.1 Steroidobacteraceae bacterium | reverse complement strand
TCGCCGCGGCCGCAGGTGCAGCCATCATCGGGATCTCGGCATCGCTGCTGCCGTGGGGGCTCGCGCTCGCCGCGGGCGCGATGCTCTGCGTGATCACGCACGATGTCGTGCCTGAAACTCACCGCCACGGGCACGAGCGCGCGGCCACGCTCGCTCTCATCAGCGGATTCGTGATCATGACGGTGCTCGACACGGCGCTCTAGCCGGCACGGGCCGCGCCTGAGCGGCGGCACCGCTGTCGCGGACTTTGCGGCGGCACGGGCATTTTGATTGCTGTTGAATATGCATGGATGCGTGGGATCCGCGCCAAGCGCGCCGCAATCGACTGCTCAACGGCCTCTCCAACGAGGCCCTCGCCGATTTGACGCGCGACTTGCAACCGCGCGAGTTGAGCGCACGCGCGCACGTCGTGGCGGTGGGTCAACCGATCGAGACGGTGTACTTCCCGCTCTCGTGCGTCTGCGCCGCCGTCGCGCAGGGCAACCGCGGCATCGGGGTCGAAGTCGCGACACTCGGCAACGACGGCATGTCCGGCTTACCCATCTTCCTCGGCGTGGACGGCCCGGCGACCTTCGACATCTTCGTGCAGCTTCCGGGAACGGCGCTCAGCATGCCCGCCAGCGCGTTTCGCGGCCACTTGGAAAATCACCGCCAGCTCCGCACGATTCTCGGCTGTTACACGCAGGCGTTGATCACACAATTGGCGCAGGGCTCCGCATGCAATCGCCTGCACAGCGCCGAACAGCGCTGCGCGCGCTGGCTCCTCATGACGCACGACCGCGTGGATCGCGACGACTTCGAGCTCACCCACGAATTCATCGCGCAGATGCTCGGCGTGCGGCGCGCGACCGTGACCGAGATCGCGAGCGCGCTGCAGGATGCGGGCGCGATCCGCTACGCGCGCGGCATCATGACGGTCGTGAACCGCGGCATCCTGCGGGCACGCTGCTGCGAGTGCTACGAGTTCATCCAATCCGAATACGCGCGCCTGCTGCCGGCACCGGCAAGCGAGACCTGATGACCCGCGACGTCGCCGGCGCGTGGGAACGCTTCGGCCGCGACGATCCGTATTTCGGGGTGTTGAATGCGCCGCGCTTCCACGCGGCCAGTGAGCCGGGCCCGATCCGCGACGAGTTCTTCGCGAGCGGCGAGACACACGTCGACGCGTTGTTCGCGACGATCCGCAGCGAGCTCGTGCCTGGATTCGAACCGCATCGGGCGCTCGATTTCGGCTGCGGGGTGGGGCGCGTGCTCCTGCCCATCGCGCATCGCGCACACGAGGTGCTGGGCGTGGACATCTCGCCGTCCATGTTGGCGGAAGCGCGCCGCAACTGCGGCGACGGCGGAGTGCGCAACGTGACGCTTGCAACCCCGGACCGGCTGGAGCGCGAGGCGCCAACCTTCGACTTCATCCACTCCTACATCGTGTTCCAGCACATCCCGCAGAAGGCGGGCTTGCGCAACATGCGACGTCTGCTGGAGCTGCTCGCGCCGGACGGTGTGGGGGCCTTGCATTTGGTGTACGAGAGTCGTCTGCCGCGCTGGCAACGCTTCGTGCACTGGGTCCGCAAGCACGCACCGCTTGCCCACGTCGGAATGAATGTCTTGCAGGGACGGGCTCTGGCGAGCCCGCTGATGCAGATGAATCCGTACGACCTGAACGCCGTGTTCGCGCTTCTGCAGGAGCACGACTGCCACCGCGTCACGGTGCGCTTCTCCGACCACGGCGGCTGGCTCGGCGTGTTGCTGGTGTTCCAACGGCGCGCGCAGCTCGATCGCCGCGTGAGCTGAGGGAGTGGCATGGACGCCGCGGTGCGGGAGGAGAAGGGTCAGCGTGCGCTGCTGAAGGCGCTGGCGAGCCTCTGCTTCCTCGCGATGTTGTTTGCGTCGGGTGACATCTGGCCGAGCGTGACACTCGGCTTCAACTTCAGATTCTCGCAGGTATGCCTGTTCGCGGCGCTGGCGCTGTGCCCGGTGCTCGTCTACCGCATGGGCGTGCGGACCTTTCCCGGATGGGCGTGGCTCTACGGATTCGCGCTCTGGCTGTTCGCCACGCTGCCGCACTCGCTCTTCATCACGCGGTCCATCGGCTACACCTTCTGGGCAGTGACGGACATCCTGCTCGTGTTCGTATTCGTGCAGACGTTTCGCACGGAGCCGGCGCTGGTGCGGCTCATCCGCTACGTGCTGATCACCTACACATGTGTCGCCGTCTTCGGGCTCGTGCAGTTCGCGCTCGGCCTGCTGGGCATCGATCTGCTCATCACGCAATGGTGGATACCGGGCGTCTTACCGCGTATCAATGGTATTTCCTACGAGCCTTCGTATTTCGCCACCTACCTGCTCGGCGGCTGGGTGCTCGCGAACTACCTTCTCGAGAGACGTGCGCCGCTGCCCAACCGTAAGCTCATCAAGCTATGCGCCGTCACGACGACGGCGGCGCTGCTGCTCGCCACGTCTCGCCTGGGCTGGGGAATGATGCTTCTCTGGCTTGTTTTCCGCTTCGCCAAGCGTGCGCTGCTCACCCTCGCAGGCCGCCGCATGCGACCGCGAACGGCTGGCTTGATCGTCGCCTCGCCGTTGCTGCTCGGGGTGCTACTCCTCGCGGTGACACCGGTCCTGCCGCGAGTCGTGCAGACCGCGAGCGAAGTGTCCTTCCTGCTCTCGGGCCTCGGCATGTTCGGGGAGCCCGCTCACTCGGCCGTCACGCGCGAGGGCGACGTGCGGGCAACGTGGCGGGCGTTCACCGCGCACCCGTTCACGGGCACGGGAATCGGCGCGGTGCCCGTCGAGATCGCCGCTGCCCGCTTCAGGCCGGTGCGCACCCTCGAAGACGCGAAACCCAACGAAGGCATGTCCATCTTCGTCGAGCTCCTCGCCGGAACGGGGATCGTCGGCACGGCGCTCTTCGCCGGGTTCGGCGTGGCGGTGGCGAACGCCTGTCGCCGAGCTCTCGCGGAGCTGCCACCCTGGCGGGCGGAGATCCTGCGAGGCGTCGCGTGGTCGGTGCTCTGGGTGGTGCTCGCGCTGCAATTCAGTCAGAACATCCTGCGCATCTGGCTCTTCATCGCGATCGCGGTGCTGCTGTGCTGCCTGACTGCGGATAACCCCCGACGAGCCCGATACAGCGCCCCGTGAACACGAGGAAGTGAACGCGCGCGCGATCCCATCGTAGCGCGAGGAGCGCGAGCAGCGCGCCGCCGAGCGGCCGCGCGAGAAACCGGCCGATGCGACGCAGCCCCGCGCGCTACTTGCCCAGCACGAAACCAATGCCGCGGCCGTAGGAGAGCGCACGGGCCGCGGCGTGCATCGCCGCGAGCTCCCGACCGCTCGGATGGTGAACGACGCAATCCGGGTAGTGCCAGCCGCGAATGCCCGCGCTCATGGCGCGCAAGACGTAGTCGGTTTCCTCGCCCGCGCCCCACGGCGTATCGGCACCGACGCCGAGGCGCTCGTCGAACGGGCCGACGCGCAGCACGGCGGCGCGCCGCAGGAAGATCGTGAACGAGATCGCGCGCGTCCACACGAGCTGACGCGTGGCTGCGCACTCGGATTCGGGCCAGGGCCCCAGCGCGTCGCGGTCGTTCTCGTCCCGCCAGCGGCCGAACACGAAGCCCGCCTGCGGCCGTTCGCTGAACGCTTGCGCCACCGATTCGAGGAGCCCCGGCGGATACCAGCAATCATCGTCCGGCAAGCCGATGATGTCGCCCTGGCAATGCGGCAGGCCCGCATTGCGCCCGCGCGAGATGCCGCGCGCGCTGCGAATCCGCCGTATCGACAGGCTCTCTGTAAAGCGCCGCAGCACCGGATCGAGCCGCGCGTCCGCATTCTGATCGACGAGCACGACCTCGAAGTTGCGGTGGCTCTGGGTGCGCAGCGATTCGAGCAAGCGCTCGAGCTCCGTCACGCGCCCGAGCGTGCACACGAGCAGCGAGAAGCGCACCGGCAGCGCCGGCTCAGGCCGTGCGATCCGCGCGACCATAGAGAATCCGCTTCGGCTTGTCGTTGTCGAACACGCCGCGAAAGCCGTCGAGGAATTGACTCACGACGAAGCGCACGCGCCGCACCTTGTGATCGTCGTGCACGAGAATGCCAGCGATGCGGCGGCAGAAGGTGAGGATCACCTGCGCGACGATGTCCGGGCGCCAGCCGCCGTAGCGGCGCGCGAGCCAGATGTAGTTGCGCGGCGCGTAGTACGAGATCCAATAGCGCTCGAAGCGGATGCGCAGTGACGAGCGCCCGAACACCGCCACCTCGCTGAAGGCGGCGCGAATCTCCTCCTTGTGGAGCACGATGCTCGCGAGCACGAGACGGATCTTCGCGATGCCTTTCATGCGCAGGCAGTACTCGAGGTCGTCGGCGTGAATGAAGAACTCGGCCTTCGGCAGGCCAATGCGCTCGACGAGCCAGCGCGGCATCATGAGCCCGACGAACGTCGCCATCTCGATCTCGACGCTGCTCGCGTTCTCGAGCGCGCTGTCGGCGATCGGCCGCACGCACTCGAGCGGGCGATAGCGCCAATCGAGAAAGCCGAGATACGCGAGGAGCAGCCGGCCCTCCGAGTCGCACTTCAGGCTGCAGAGCGGCGGCGGCTGCGGATCGTCGGGCGCGACGGCCCCGAGCAACTGCTCCAGCGCATCGCGCGCCGGCTCGGCATCGTCGTCCATGACCCACAGCCAATCGTGCCCGTCCTGCATCGCGAGCTGCATGCCATGAGCGAAACCGCCCGCGCCGCCCGTATTGCGCGCGAGCCGTGTGTAGTGGATGCGCGGGTTCAGCAGCAGATCGTGCGCGAGGAGCAGCTCGCGCGTGCCGTCGGTGCTCGCGTTGTCGATGACATAGATTCGCTGGACCTCCCGGGACTGCGTGAGCAACGCCCCGAGACACTCGATCAGCATGTCGCGGCGGTTGAAGGTGACGACTACGGCTGCGACCGAATTGCCCATGCATCTCCTCTCTCGCGTTCCGCCTCGCGCGCGCGTTCCGGCTCGCGCGCCGACAGTTGAATGTCGTACGACGCCCTTCCGCCCAGTAGCCGCAGCAGCAATCCTTCCCGAACGCGTCGCCGCAGCGACCACTGCTTCACCTGCGTCGGCTCGGGCTCGAGTCCCGCGAGCCGGCAATACTCGTCGAGGACGCCGGTCTGCAGCAGATACGGTTCCTGCGTGTAGAACGAGAAGTGACTCACGAGCAGGTGGCCCACGATGCGGCCGGGCCGGCCGATGCGCGACGGCAGGATCGCCGAGAGCCACTCTTCGTCGTCGACCTCCGGCGGGCAGAAGCGCGAGCCGAGCCGCGCGATCTCGCTGCCGAAGAACCCGAGGCAGTTGATCGAATAGCGCGCCAGGCTCATCGGGAAGCTTGGAATCTCGAGCTGCGCGACGGCGCCGGCGCGCACCGCGTCCAGAAAGGCGAGGTGCAGGCTGTACGCGAAGGCGGGGCTGCGCCAGCCATGCACGCAACCTGCTTGGGCGCTGATCTCGGCGTCGATCTGCAAGGGGCTGTGATGCTTCAGCAACCACGAGCAGAGCGCGTTGTTGATGACGACCGGAGACCACCACGTATAGCGCGTGCGCTCATCGAGCGCCGCGCGCAACAACTGCTCGCCGAAGCGCGGCGGCAGCCAGACGACATCATCGTCAAGCTTGATGTAGAAGGCGTGCGGATCCCGCAGCGTCGCGTAGAACGGGTTGATCGCACGCAGGCCGCCGTCCGCGCGGGGAAGCCGCACGAGCTCGACCTTCTCCGGGTGCTCGCGCGCGAGCTGCTCGAGATAGCCGCGATCGCTCGGGTCGCGACAGTTGTCCCAGAGCTGCCAGCGCGCGATCGAGGGATCGGACAGGATGTAGTGCGCAAGGATGCGCAGGTAGCGCCGGCGGCCGGCGGGCGTTACGGCGATGATCGGGTGCATTTGACGACCACCTGCTGATGCGCGGCGTTGTACGCCACATAGGCGTACTGCGCGCCGCTGGCTCGCGCGAACTCGCGGAACGCCCTGTGCTCGTGCTGCTGCCAGCCCGGATAGTTGAAGTACTCGTCGAACAGCAGCACGGTGCCCTCCCGCATGCGCTCGCTCAACGCATCGAGCACCGTGCGGGTCGAGGCGTAGAGGTCGCAGTCGATGTGCACGAGCGCCACCGGTTCCGAGTGCTCGCTCAAGAAGCCGGGGAGCGTGTCCGCGAACCAACCCTTGATGAGCTGCACGTTCGGCTTCACCTCGGGCAGCGCGCCGTTGGTATCGAAGCTGCCGTCGAGGTAGCCCGTGCGCCAGGGGATCGGTAAGCCCTCGAACGAATCGAAGCCGTAGATCGGCCGCTGCGGCAGGCACTCGGCCAGCAGATTGATGCTCCCGCCGCGATAGACGCCGAATTCGCAGACGAGTCCGGGCTGCGCGCGCGCGAGCTCCGCGGCATAGCGGATCACGTCGTCGCGGCCGTGCAAGGCCGCGGCGGTGGCGGCGTAGCGATCGATGAAGCGCGCCGTCGCCGCGACGGCGAGCAGGTTACGCTGCAGCTCGATGTCGTACGCGCGGCTGTAGAAATAGCCGTCGATCACTCGATGGACCATGCGTTTGAGAAGCGCCTTCATGCCGCGGACACCTCGGTGGCACGCGCGCGGCGCGCTGCAAGCAACTCGTCCGCGCACTTGAGCGCCGCGGCGACCACCTGGTCCATGTTGTAGTAGCGGTATTGCGCGAGCCGTCCGACGAAGGTCACGCCGCGCTCGCGCCGCGCCAGCTCGGCATAGCGCTTGTACAGCGCCTCGTTCTCCGGGCGCGGAATCGGGTAGTAGGGCTCGCCCTCGGCCTGCGGATACTCGCGCACGATCGAGGTGCCGGAGTGCTCCTGTCCCGTGAGATGCCGAAACTCCGTGATCCGCGTGTAGGCGTGATCGTTCGGATAGTTCACGGTGCCCACGGGCTGGAATTGCCGGGCGTGCGGCAGATGCTCGTGCTCGAACCGCAGCGAGCGGTAGGGCAGCCGGCCGTAACAGTGCCCGAAGTACGCATCGATGGGGCCCGTGTACACGACATGTTCGTAGTCGAGCCGACCGCGGACCGTCGCGAAGTCCACGCCGGTGCGCACTTCGATGTTGGGATGCGCGAGCATCTGCTCGAACATGCGTGTGTAGCCGTCCGCGGGCATGAATTGGTAGTCGTCGAGAAAGTAGCGATCGTCCGTATCCGTGCGCACCGGCACGCGCGCGGCGACGCCGGCCGCGAGCTGCGAAGGGTCGAGCCCCCATTGCTTGCGCGTGTAGTTCAGGAAGAACTTCTCGTAGAGGTCCCGCCCGACGCTGTTCAGCAGCACGTCCTCGCTCGTCCGTATGGGCGCGCGCGGCTCGCGAACGCGCTCGAGATGAGCCTGCATGCCCGCCTCGTCGAGCGACAAGCCGTAGAGCCCGTTGATCGTGTCGCGGTTGATGGGCATCGGGTAGAGCACGCCGTCGACCACGGCGCGCACGCGATGCTCGTAGAAGCGCCAGCGCGTGAAGCGCGACAGATACGCGATCAAGCGCTTGGCGTTCGTGTGGAAGATGTGCGGTCCGTACCGATGAACGAGCACGCCGTGCGCGTCGAGCTCGTCGTAGGCGTTGCCGGCGATGTGCGGACGCTTGTCGACGACGCACACACGCATGCCCGCGGAGGCCAGCCGCTCCGCGACGGTGCTGCCGGCGAAGCCGGCGCCGACGATCAGGAAGTCCGCGCCCATCGCAGCAAGCCTCGGGTCCGACACAGTTGAATGAAGCCGATGGTGATGAGGCTCTCCGTAAGCAGGGCGCTCCACGCGGCGCCTTCCGCCGCGCCGAACACGGTGAACGGAACGAGCCAGAGCAGCGAGATCAGAGCGGCGCCGATCTGGAGCCGCGACACCGCGGCGAATTCGCCGTGCGCGTAGAGCACGAGCACGCCGAAGAAGTTGCTGAGCACGAGCAGCGCCGGCAATCCGGCGAGCGCTTTGAGCACCGGCACGGCGCCTTCCATGCCGTTGCCGAGAACGATGCGCACGAGCGGCTCGCAGACCAGCCAAAGCCCCACAGTGAACACGGCGGCCAGCGGCAAGAGCCCGCGCAAGACGCGCGAGAGCAGTTGCTCGGTCGCGCGCGAGTTGCGGTTCGCCACGAGAGCGGCGATGCGTGGGTACAGCCCCTGCGAGATGGGCGCCCAGAGAATCGATGCGAACGCGACGGCGATCTTGCTGGCGGCACTGAACGCACCAACAGCCGCGGCGGTCGAGGTGAGGCCGAGCACCAGCGTGATGGCGCTCGTGTACATCGTGATCGCACCGGAGGAGACGAAGGCGTTCTTGCTGTCGGACAGCAGCGCGGGAATCTGTTGCCGGTCGAGCCGCCAATAGCGCATCGGCACGCGCGCCAGTACCGGTTTGGCGACGAGCGCGAGCGATAGCAGTAGCGCCAAGGATTGAATGAACGCGGCCACGGCAACATCATCCGGACCGCGCACGAACACGAAGAGCAGCAGGACGCACACAGCGCGCCCGAGCACCGTCGCGCTCGCGAGAGTCCGCATCTCCTCGAGTCCCTGCAGCAGCCAGCCGGGGAACAACGCGGTGCCGAGCAGCGATACGGCGCTTGCGGCGTAGATCTCCGCGTACTCCGTGAAGCGGGGAATGCTCGCGACGAGCACGATGAGCACGAGCACCGAGATGCCGAGCAAGCCCAGTCGCGCGAGCGTCACGCCCGCGACGAGCTTTCCCAGTTGCCGGCGGTCGCCGCGCGCGGCCGCCGCAGCGCGCGTGGCCGTCGCGCCGAAGCCGAAATCGGTGAAGGCCGCGAAGTACACGATCAATGCTCCGGCGAGCGCGAGCAGCCCGTACGAGTCGACACCGAGCACGCGCGTGAGATAGGGCACACTCAGCAGCGGCAGCGCGAGATTCGCGATCTGCACGATGTAGAGCGCCGCGATGTTCTTGCGCAGCCCGCCCGGTCTGGCGGCGGCCCGCGTGTCCTCCCGAGTGCTCACGACGGCGAACGCCACGCGGTGCGTGCGATGACGAGCAAGGCCGCTCCGAAGAAGCCCGTCGTCAACCCGGCGAGCATCCAGAGCAGCGGTCGCGGGGCCGACGGCCGCTCCGGCGGAACGGCGGCGTCGATGACGCGCAAGGCGTATTCGGGCGTGCCGCGCGCGAGCATCGCGCTCTTGATCTCCGATTCGAGCAGCGAATAGATCGCGTTCTGCACCTGCACGATGCGGGTTTGCGCCGCCTGGCTTTGCAGATACGCGATCTTGCGCTCGGTCTCCTCGAGCGCCTTGCCGCGCAGGTACTGGTTGGTGGTCGCGACCAGCTCGTTCGCCCAACGCGCGGCCACCACCGGATCGGTCCAGGTGATCGTGAGCGTGATCATTCCTGTGCGCCCATCTTCAGTGACCTTGCGCACGTTGTTGTCGAAGAAGGCATTCGCTTGCCACAGGCTCGGGAGCCGCCCGTTCTTGTCCTTCGCGAACAGCACGGGAATCAGGTTGTGCTGCCGGATGTAGGACGCGCTCAGCGCGGAAGAGCTCAGGATGGCAATCGCCTCCTCGCGGCTGTCGTTACCCGCGAGTGGAATGCCGGCGAGCGCAGCCACTCCGCTGAATTGCGAGAGGAATGCGCTGGCGCCCGTCGGACTCGCCTGCGAGGACACCGCCGCGACGACAACAGAGGCGCGGTATTGCTTCTGCATGTGTAGAGCGGCGGCGAGCGCCGCGCCACCCAGCGCGACAGTGACGATCAGGATGAGCCACTTGCCTCGCCACAGAATCTGGATGAGCTCCTGCAGGCTGATGTCGGCATCATGCTGATACGGCGGGGGCACGATGCGCGGCGGGCTCCTCCGGTACCGAAGCGCATGATCGAAGCGCGTGCTCATGACAGGTGCCCAACCGATCCGGGCCCGCGCAACTTCAACGCCGACGGCTTGTGTGCGCGCCCGAGAAGGTGCGCGGGCGCAGCGGTGGCCGATTCCTCTTCCGGCGCCGGCGCGAGCGCGCCCGGCACGATGTCGCGGAGGTAGGCGGAAAAGCGCTCGTGGAACACCTGCTCGGAGAACTGCGCCGCGTGGGCACAGATGGCGCGACGGTCGAAGCGCTCGGCCGTGCGCTCGAAGCGGCGGATGGCGTCCATCGCCGCTTCGGCGGTCGGCTCGTAGAAGAGCACGCCGCTCAGCCCGTCCACGACGGTCTCGCGCGCGCCGCCGAAGCCGAACGCGATGACCGGCTTGCCGGAGGCCATCGCCTCGACCGGCACCATCCCGAAGTCCTCCACGCCCGCGAAGAGCGTGGCGCGGCAGCGCGCGTAGTGATCGCGGATCACGTCGAACTCCTGCGGCCCGATCAGCTCGATGGTGGGTCCCGCGATGCGCTTCAGGTACGGCGCCATCTCGCCGTCGCCGATCACGATGAGGCGGCGGCCGAGCCGCGTGCACGCTTCGACGAGAATGTCCGCGCGCTTGTAGGGCACGAGCCGGCCGACGTAGAGATAGAAATCCTCGGCCGGCCGCGTCGTGTCGAACTTGCGCGTCGCGACCGGCGGATAGATGACTTCCGCGTGCCGCCCGTAGTACTTCCCGATGCGCTTGCCGACGAAGTGGGAGTTCGCGATGTAGTGATCCACCCGCTGCGCGGAGACCTGGTCCCACATCCGCATGTAGTGCATGAGCGGCATCATCGCCATGCGGCTCAAGGAGCCGGTGAAGCGTGCGTACTCGTGATACCTGTCCCACGCGTACCGCATCGGCGAGTGGCAATAGCACACATGGGTCGCATGCGGGCTCACGATCACGCCCTTCGCCGGACCCGACTCGCTGCTGATCACGAGGTCGTAGTCCTGCAAGTCGAGCATCTCGAGCGCCATCGGCATGAGAGCGAGATATTTCTGGTAGTAGCGGCGCGCGCGCGGCAGGCGCGCGATGAATGTCGTGATCACCTTCCGCTGCGGCAGCTCTTGCGCGAGCAGCTTCGGGTCGGCGACGTGCGTGTAGATGTCGGCGTCGGGAAACATGTCCGCGATCGCCTTGAACAGCTTCTCGCCCCCGCGCCAGTTCACCAGCCAGTAATGCACTAACGCGACGCGCATGCGCGACTCTCTCGTGGCGAAGAAGGGGAATCCACCGGGCGCAACAGGCCGCGTGCAGCCAGAGCTCGTTGCACCTCGTGCGCGGTGCGGTCCCAGGAGAACGCGCGGGCACGCTCGCGTCCGCGCAGGCGCAGGCTCCGGCGCAGTTCCTCGTTGCGCGCGAGCTCTCGCATCGCCGTGCTCACGTCGTCGATGCGTGCGGCTTCGACGAGCAGCGCGGCACCGCCGGCAATCTCGGGCAAAGCAGTGCTGGTCGAGCACAAGACGGGCGTGCCGCAACTCATCGCCTCGAGCACCGGCAAGCCGAAGCCCTCGTGTGTGGAGAGAAGAGCCAGCGCGGTGGCTCCGCGATAGAGCGCCGCGAGCTGCTCATCGGTGACGCTGCCGACGAAGCGCACGGCGTCGGCGAGTGCGAGTAACGCGATCGCTTGCCGCAGCGCCGGCTCGGGCCGGCCTGTCGCGACGAGCAAGAATTCCCGCTGCAGGCCGCTCGCTGCAAACGCACGCAACAGACCGAGAATGTTCTTGTGCGGCTTGTGATTGCCGACGTACAGAAAGTACGGCCGACCAAAATCCGCGACGCTGCCGGTCGGGGTGAATGCAGCGGAGGCGCCGTTTCCGACGTTCACGACCGACTCTTCCGACACCCCGGACCAGTCGCACAGCGCCGCTCGCGAAAACGCAGACACGGTGAACACGACCGCGGCGGCGTGCATCGCGGGGCGAATGAGCTGCTCGTAGTACGCACGCTTCAACGCCGACGAGTTCTCACGAACGTGCAAGTGGTTGAGGTCGTGCACGCAAAACGCAAACGCACAGGGCGAGCGTGCGGGTGCGTTGTATCCCGGGGAAAAGAAGAACGTGGTACGCGTACGCTGTAGATGACGGCGGAGCATCCATGGATCGAGTGGGCTCGAAGGTCGCCCGCGGAGCGCGAGCGCAGCGAAACCCGGCAGGCGCGCATGCAACTCGGCGGCGAAACGACCGATGCCGTGTCGCCCGATCCAACGGCAATCGATAGTGTGTGTCGCGACTCGCTCGGGTTGATGCACGGAAATCTCGCCAGCACCCAACGTTCCCTGAAGCGCGTGAGTGGCGCATCAGGTTCCCGCATGACGTTAGGCATCGTTCGCGCGCTTAACATGAGCGAACGGCCGTGATCTGTGGCAATGCGTGTGCACTGAGCTATGGCAATGTCTCGCCGCCGCGGTCCTCCCTAGAATCGGCGCGTGATGTCGCTTGCTCGTCCTGCATCGGCCGACGAAGGTCCGATCGATGGCTGTCGTTTCCGCGCGCGCGTGTTCGCGAGCTCGTATGGGTCTGCGCACATGCCTGTGCTGCTCGTGCATGCGCCCGGCGCGTCGAGCGACGACTACGTTTCAGTGGCACAGCACCTCGCGACTCACGCGGACGTGTACGCGCCAGACCTGCCCGGGCACGGCGGCAGCGATGCCCCGCCGAACGCATTCGGGGTGCAAGGCTTCGCGCAATGGCTGGACAAGTGGATGCACGTGATGGAGATACGACGTGCATCGATAGTGACTCATGCGCGCGGCTGTCAGATCGGTGTGGAGCTGGCCGCGTGCGACGAAGATCTCGTCGATCGGCTCGTGCTCGTCGCGCCACCCGATGAGCGCGGTGCCCGCGCGTTGCCGGCGCGGTTACTGGGATCTTTGCGCGGCAGGGCATTGCGCACGAGCGCACGCGCCATCGAGGATCGGCTGCCGCAGGTTCGCGCGCCGGTGCTGTTCGTGCGGGGCGAGTGGGACGCGCGCGCATCGCAAGCGTGGATCGACTGGCTCGCCGACCGCACGCGCGACAGCCGGATCGCCGTGATCGCCGGCGCGCGGCACGATGTGCAGGACAGCGCTCCGGACCAATTGGCGCGCGCGATGCTGCCATTTCTGCGCGAGGGCAGAATTGCACAGCATTGAGTTTTCTACACGCGCTTGCGGAAGCTTGACGTGCGCCAGCGCGGCGGCGGCGGCACCGTAGCAGGGGCCCGCCACTTGCGGCGGAGTGCGCTGTGTCCCGCCTAGTCGATATCGTTCTCGGCCGCCGCCTCGCCAATCGCGAATACGGCGAGCGCAAGATCGGCGCGTTCGAAGGCCTGCCCGCCATGGGCCTCGATGCGCTCGGCTCCTCCTCGTACGGACCCGAAGCGGCGCTCACCGTGTTGCTGCCGCTCGGCGCGGCCAGCGTCGGCGCGATCGGCTGGGTGATGGCGCCCATCGTCGCGCTGCTGCTGATTCTCTTCGTGTCCTATTGGCAGACGATTCGCGCCTACCCGAACAACGGCGGGGCGTACATCGTGGCGCGCGAAAACCTCGGCAGGAACGCGAGTCTGCTCGCGGCCGCGGCACTCATGATCGACTACGTGCTCAATGTCGCGGTGGGCATCTCCGCCGGGATTGCGGCACTCGTGTCGGCGGTGCCGCGCCTGCACGCGCACATGCTGCCCCTGTGCCTGCTGGTGCTGGTGATCCTCTCGATCGCGAACCTGCGCGGCACGATGGACGCCGGCCGGCTGTTTGCGCTTCCCACGTATCTCTTCGTCGCGAGCTTCGGAATCATCATCGCGATCGGAACGTGGCGAGCCGTGCATTCCGGAGGGCATCCGCAGCCCCTGGTCGCTCCGCCGCCCTTGGGGCCGACGACGGCGACGCTCAGCGTGTGGCTGCTCCTGCGGGCGTTCGCGAGCGGCTGCACCGCGATGACGGGCGTCGAGGCCGTGAGCAACGGCATGACGGCGTTTCGCGAGCCGACGGTGAAGTACGGCCACCGCACGCTCGGATCGATGGTCGCGATCCTCGCGTTCCTGCTCGCCGGCGTCGCGTATCTGTCCTCGTCGTATCACATCGGCGCGATGGATCAGACGAAGCCGAGCTATCAGAGTGTGCTGTCGCAGCTCGCGCACGCGGCCATCGGCGATGGCGCGTTCTATTATGTGGCGATCGTATCGGTGCTCGCAGTGCTGATCCTCTCGGCGAACACGAGCTTCACGGACTTCCCGCGCCTCTGCCACATGGCCGCGCAGGACGGCTTTCTGCCCAAGTCCTTCGCCATCGCCGGCCGCCGGCTCGTGTTTTCCGTCGGGATTCTCTATCTCACGGCGACCGCCGGCGTGCTGCTCGTGCTGTTCGATGGCATCACGGATCGGCTCATTCCGCTCTTCGCGATCGGCGCGTTTCTCACGTTCACGCTGTCTCAAAGCGGCATGGTCGTGCACTGGTGGCGCGCGGCGCGTGGGCGGACGGCGCACTTGTGGATCAATCTCATCGGCGCGGCGGCCACGGGCGTGGCGTTCATCGTCATCGTCGTCACGAAGTTCGCGGAGGGTGCGTGGATCACGCTGCTCGTGATTCCATTGGTCATCGCGCTGCTGAAGTCGATTCGCGCGTACTACGACGAGCTCGAGCGCTGCGTGCGCGATCCTTTGCCGCTCCAGCTCCACGACACACGCCCGCCGATCGTCATCGTGGTCACGGAGAGCTGGAACAAGCTCGCCGACAAGGCGCTCGGGTTCGCGCTCAGCCTCTCGCCGGATGTAGTTGGCGTCCACTTCCGGCGGCTCGCCGGTCCCGAAGCGCCGGACGAGGAGCCCGAACTGCGCCGGCGCTGGGCGCGCGACGTGCAGGAGCCGGCGCGCGCGGCGGGTCTCGAGCCGCCGCGGCTCTACATCGTCCAGGCGCCGTACCGCGCGATGCACGAGCCGCTACTTAAGCTCGTGAGCGAGATCCGGAAGCAGGCGGACGGCCGGCACATCGCCGTCCTCATTCCCGAAGTGGCGCGCCAGCACTGGTACCAGTTCCTGCTGCACACGTTGCGTCCGCAGCGGCTGCGAGCGCAGTTGCTCCGCTACGGACCGGCGGATCTCGCCGTGATCAACGTGCCGTGGTACCTGGGCGAGACTCCCGCGCCACCCGCGCGCCGGCGCGCGGCGCACCGAGCTCGGCGGGCGGACCCTGTGCGATGACGCGGCCTTCCTCCATGACGATCACCTCGTCGAAGTGCTCCAGCAGATGCATGCGATGCACCGCCGAGATCAGGCAGGCGTCCGCGAATTCCGCAAACAAGCGCGCGTAGACCTGCGCCTCCGTGCTCGGGTCGAGATGGGCCGTCGGCTCATCGAGCAGCACGATGCTGCTGCCGCGGGCGGCGAGCACGCCGCGCGCCAGCGCGATGCGGCTGCGTTGTCCGCCGGACCAGTTCGCCGCGCGCTCGGCGACGGACACCTCCAGGCCGGAGGGGCTCGCGTCGAGGAAGGTGTCCGCGGATGCGACGTGCAGCGCGCGGGCAAAGTCGTGCTGCTGCGGCGGACCCTGCACGGATTCGCACAGCCCGAGGTTCTCCGCGAGCGTGCCGGCGAACACCTCTGCATCCTGCGGGATCAACGTCGCCAGCGAGCGCAGGAAGCGCGCCGTCTCATCCGGCGCGACGATCGCGAAGCGCGAGTCGCACATGAGCGTGCAGCGCTCGGCGGCGTAGAGTCCGGCGAGCACGCGTAGGAGCGTGCTCTTGCCGCAGCCGCTGTCGCCGATCAGCGCGTACCGCCTCCCACGTTGCAGCGACAGCGAAACGCGATCGAGCGCCGGGGCCGCCGCGCGGCTTGCGGGATGGCGGAACGTGAGCTGATGCAGATCGATGCGCTGCCAGTCCGGCGCATGAATCATCGGCGGCTTGTCCGAGAAGTGCGCGGGCGCGGCCTCGCGAATGGCATCAGCGCTCGCGTAGTCCGCGTTCTGTCGCGCAAACGTCTGGAAGTGCTGCGCTACCGAAGCCACGACGCCGCCGGACTGCACCGCGTATTCCCACACCATGTACAGACTGCCGAGCAGGAGCGCCTGGCTTGCGCCGTGCCCC
>DASZSS010000236.1:0-8539 GCA_035548535.1 Steroidobacteraceae bacterium | reverse complement strand
GTGCGCTCATCGGCCCGGCGTGCTCATCTGCGCTGCGTGCTCATCCGCGCAGAGTGCTCATCAGCGCTGCGTGCTCATCAGCGCGGCGTGCTCGTCGGGCCCGCGTGCTCAGCGCATCCTGTGCGAGCGCCTCCTCGTCGTACCGCGACCCGTGGCGAGGCATTATGATGCCGCGCCAACCGAAGGAGGCCTGGATGACGCCAACAACGATCCGCCGAGCTCTCATTTGCCCCGTTCGTACGCTACGCGCTTTCGGCGCCAGTGCGGGCCTCACGAGGCGCTCGCCGAACATGATCGACGGACTCGCGACGTGCCCGCCGAGCACAGGTACCGAGCGCACGCAGCGGTCGCCAAGCGTGGCAACCCGCCTGGTGATGCGCGCATCGAGCATGGTCGTCGCGCTCTCGATGCTCGCGCTGTTCGCGCAGCCCGCCGCGGCGGCGTCCTGCGACTTCGACTCAGCGAAGACGAGCGCGCCGAATTCCCAGCAGCTCCACATCCTGCTGATCGGCGCCAGCGGCATGATCGGCTCGCGCGTGCTGAACGAAGCGACATCGCGCGGCCATTGCGTCATCGCCGCGTCTCGCCATCCCGAGAAGATCAAGACCGGCGCAAACGTGAAGGCCGTGAAGCTGGACGCCACCGATAAAGATGCGCTCATCGCCGCAGCCCGGAAGGCGGATGTCATCGTGTCGGCCACGAGTCCGCGCGGTGGCGGCGATCCGGCGAAGGAAGCCAAAGCGGTCGGCGACGCGGAGATCGCGGCCGCGAAAGCAAGCGGCAAGCGGCTCATGGTCGTCGGCGGCGCAGGCAGCTTGAATACGCCGGACGGTAAGCCGGTGGTCGACACCCTGCCGCCCAACTATCAGGGCGAAGCGCGCGCGATGCGTGGGGTGCTCGAAGCGCTCGAGGCGAGCGATATCGACTGGACGTTTTTCAGTCCGGCCATGTCGATTCGCCCGGGCGAGCGCACGGGCAAATACCGGCTCGGAACGACCACTGTCCTGTACGACGCGCAGAACAAGAGCGCGATCAGCGCGGAAGACTTCGCGCACGCGCTGGTGAACGAGCTGGAGAAGCCTGCGCATCGCAAGGGGCAGATGACGATTGCGTACTGAGCGGCTGCCTCGGGTGAGATCGACGTCGCTGTGCGCACGGGCCGGTGCGGTGCTCGCGTGACGACTGCGCTGGAGCCACGTGAGCATGGCGACGTACACGTCGCCGTCGCGCTCGGCGCCTCACGTGAACGGGCCAGCGCGCCTCCTGAAGCCGCAATCGGCTTCGTGTTCTGTCTAGCGCTCGCCGCCCGCCAGGAGGACCGCGCCCGGCGGCGAGTCGACACCTACCATTACGACTGAGATTGCCACCGCCATACGCGGCGGTGGCATCGCTCAACCGGCGGTCTCGCCCTTTCGGTTCATTCCGCCGGTGGACGCGATTTGATAGCCTCGGTGCGCCCGGGGGGCACGCCCGCCGCGCTCGAACGCCCGGATTTCCCCATCACTACTAAGAGCTGAATCCCTTCATGCCTGGACTACTCCCGAACATCGATCCCGACGGCCTGCTCGAATTCTCGGTCGTGTACACCGACCGCGCGCTCAATCACATGTCGAAGCGCTTCGTCGGGGTGATGCAAGACATCCTGTCGACCCTGAAGAGCGTGTATCACGCGCACACCGCGGTGCTCGTGCCGGGCAGCGGCACGTTCGGCATGGAGGCCGTTGCGCGCCAGTTCGCGAATCGCGAGAAGGCGCTCATCGTGCGCAACGGCTGGTTCAGCTATCGCTGGAGCCAGATCTTCGACTTCGGTGGCCTCGGCGGCGGTGCGGTCGTTTGCCCGGCGCGGAAACATGGCTCGGGCGCGCAGGCGCCTTGGGCGCCCTGTCCCGCCGAGGAAGTGGCCGCGACGATTCGCAAGGAACGGCCGAAGGTGGTGTTCGCGCCGCACGTCGAAACCGCAAGCGGCATGATCCTCACCGACGACTACATGCGCACCGTGAGCGCCGCCGCGCACGAAGTCGGCGCGCTGTTCGTGCTCGATTGCATCGCCTCCGGTGCGATGTGGGTGAACATGGAAGACACCGGTGTGGACGTGCTGATCTCCGCGCCTCAGAAGGGGTGGAGCAGCTCGCCCTGCTGCGCGATGGTCATGCTGAGCAAACGCGCGCGCGAGGCCATCGAGGATACTCAGAGCTCCAGTTTCGCCTGCGACCTCAAGAAGTGGATGCAGATCGCCGAAGGCTACGCGAAAGGCCAGCACGCCTATCACACCACCATGCCGACGGACGCGCTCCAGCGCCTGCGTGACACGATGCTCGAGACGCGCGACTACGGATTCGAGAAGGTGCGCGCGGAGCAGATCGAGCTCGGTCGCAAGGTGCGCGCGCTGCTCGAATCACGCGGCTTTCCGAGCGTTGCGGCCGAGGGGTGGAAGGCGCCCGGCGTGGTCGTGAGTTACACGACCGATCCCGGCATTCAGAGCGGCGCGAAGTTCATCGCCGCCGGCTTGCAGACGGCTTCGGGCGTGCCGCTCCAGTGCGGCGAAGGTCCGGACTTCATGACCTTCCGCCTCGGCCTCTTCGGGCTGGAGAAATGGCACAACGTGGATCGCACGGTTGGACATCTGGCGGCGGCGCTGGACAAGGTGGCGCCCCGCGCGTGATCGGATGCCGGTGTCCCGGTCGTCCTCAGTGCTCCCGGTGATGCTCGTGTTCACTGGGAGTGCTCGCGTGCGAGCGTAGCAGCACGCGAGTGGAGCGCCCTGCCCCGCGCGCGTCGACCGGCCGCGGTGGTGCCGCGATTTTTTGCCACGACAGCGGTGTCAACGCGCCACCGTTGTGCTGAAATCGCGGCCGAGTCAAACGAAGGGGGTGCCGAATGACTGCCGAAACCGGAGCGAGCGCCGCAGGGAACGCGGAAGGCAAGACGTACACCGGCGCGCTGGTCGTACTGACCTCGCTGTTCTTCATGTGGGGTCTCATCACCTCGCTGAACGACATTCTCATCCCGCACCTCAAAGCGGCGTTCGAGCTCACTTATGTCCAGGTGATGCTCATCCAGTTCTGCTTCTTCGGCGCGTATTTCGTCACCTCGCTGCCGTGGGGCGTGTTCGTCGAGCGCGCCGGCTACAAGACCGGCATCGTCGTCGGATTGCTCATTGCGGCGTTCGGCTGCGTCATGTTCTACCCTGCGGCCAGCACCCGTTCGTATCCGTTCTTTCTCGGCGCGTTGTTCGTGCTCGCGGCGGGCATCACGCTGCTGCAGGTGGCCGCGAATCCCTACGTCGCGATTCTCGGGCCGGAGCGCACCGCGTCCAGCCGGTTGAATCTGACGCAGGCGTTCAACTCCCTCGGCACGACCATCGGGCCGCGTCTCGGCACCTATCTGATCCTCGCCGCACCCGTCGCCGGTGCGGGCGCCGCGGCCGCGGCGGAACAGGCGCATGTCGTGCAGGGACCGTATCTCGGCCTCGCGGCCACACTCTGCGTCATCGCCGTGCTCATCGGCCTCGTGCACCTGCCGAAGATCGAAGCGCCGAAGCCCGACGCCTCCGCGGGCGGGTTGCTCGAGGACGGCCGCAGCATCTGGTCGCATCGCCCGCTCGCGCTCGGCGCCGTGGCGATCTTTGTCTACGTGGGCGCGGAAGTCTCCATCGGCAGCGTGCTCGTCAATTTCCTCGAGCTGCCGCAGATCGCGGGGCTCACGGCCGTCGCGGCGGGCGGCTGGTTGTCGTGGTACTGGGGCGGCGCGATGGTCGGACGCTTCATCGGCTCCTTCGTGCTCCGCTATATGAGGCCGGGCACACTGCTCGCGTTCAACGCGCTCGCCAACGTGGTGCTGCTCGCGCTTGCGATGATCTTCGCCGGTCGCACGGCCATGTGGACCGTCATCGCGATCGGGCTGTTCAATTCGATCATGTTCCCGACCATCTTCACGCTCGCGATCGACGGACTCGGCAAGCGCACGGGCGAAGGATCGGGAATTCTGTGCATGGCCATCGTCGGCGGCGCAATCGTGCCCGTCATCATGGGATGGATGGCGGATCATGCCGGGCTCCTCTACTCGCTCGCATTGCCGCTCGTCTGCTATCTGTACATCGCATACTACGGGCGGAAGGGGCACATCCCCGTCGCGCACCCCGTGCAGGCGCAATCCTCGGCGTGAGTTTCATCATCACCGGAGCATCCGGCAGCCTGGGTCGGCTCGTGACGTGGCGCTTGCTCGAGCGCGTGCCGGCATCCGAAGTCATCTTGGTCACTCGCAAGCCGCACGAGCTCGCCGCGCTAGCGAGGCGCGGCGTCACCGTGCGCTTCGGAGATTTCGATCGCCCCGAATCGCTGCCCGACGCGTTCGCGGGCGGCGACCGGATGCTACTGATCAGCACATTGAGTGTCGGGCGCCGCTCCGAGCAGCACATACGCGCGATTCGCGCGGCCATTGCCGCGGGCGTTCGCTACATCGCGTACACCTCGAGCGGCGGAATGGACGCGCGCAATCCTGCGACGGTCATTCGCGATCATTTGGCGACGGAGCTCATGCTGCGGGATTCGGGAAGCGCGTACACGATATTGCGCGACAGTCTGTACATCGAAGCGGCGCTCTATCAGATCGCACCGCGCGCGCTGGCTTTGGGGAAATGGATCTCGAGCAGCGGCGAAGGCCGTGTACCCTTCGTTGCGAAGGACGACTGTGCGGCGTGCGCCGTAGAAGTGCTGTTGGACGAGGCGCACGAAGGGCGCACGTATGAGATCACCGGGCCCGAGTTGCTGTCGTATCGCGAGGTCGCGGCGATCGCCTCCGAGATCGACGGGCGGCCTCTCGAATACACGCCCGTCAGCGACGAGGACATGGCCGCGATGCTCGCCGGCGTCGGAGTTCCGTGGGACTACACCGAAGGGATGTACACGAAAGGCGTGGGCACGTCGTCTATCAGTGACATCGTTTCGTACGAGCGTGGCGTGCGCGAAGGGTTCTTCGCGATCGAGTCGCAGGATGCGAAGCGGATACTAAGACGAGAGCCGCTGAAGCTGCGAGACGTGTTCATCGCTCATCGCGAAGTGCTGAAGAATCCCGCGATCTGAGGCAACGGGCCCGGGCTTGTCTGCGAAGCGCGACCGGCGCTGCCGAACTCGAGGAACCGCGCTTGCAAACGGTGCGTGTGCAAACGGCGCTGCGGCGGCCGTCGCCTCTCAGCAACGAGCCGTACAGAGCCAGTGCAAGATTCTCGAGCGCCGGTTCAGTGTTGCTGACACGCCCACTGGCAAGGCCGTCAAGCTGACGCAGCTCGCCGACACGCGCGCGTGTGCTCGGGCACGACGTTTGTTGGCGAAGATCTCGCGCGGAGTGGCATAGTGTCACCTCGCGCACCCGCGGAATCCTTCAGGGAGAGCCGGCGCATGATTGGGTCGATTCGAAAACGCATTGGGGTCACACTCGCCGCGCTCACGGCGCTGACGTCCCTGGCGGGCTGCGATACGCGTGTGAGCGCCACCGCTGCAACGAATGCGCCCGTTCAGTACTCGCACGTCTACGTCACGATCTCGCAGGTCTGGGTCAATGCGAGCGCGACGGCGGGCCCCGACGATGCCGGGTGGATCAAGACGACTCTCGATGAGCCGCAGACCATCGATCTCGCGGCGCTGACGAACGACAATCTCGAGGAATTCGCGAGTCAGCTCCCGGTGCCCACGGGCACCTACAATCAGTTGCGCCTGTTTCTCGTCGACACGGACGCGGCACTCACGTCGTCTGCTCAGAGCGCCGGCGCGCAGTTCAACAACGAAGTCGACTACTTCGATGCCTCGGGTATCGCGCGCACCGCCCCGCTCGCCGTGCCCAACGCCGCGAATGGCGTATCGGTGCCGGTCAAGCTGGACGTGTTGACTTCGCGCGAAGCGATTTTCGCCGCGCTGGCGGCGGCCAACACCAGCACGAGCAACGGCGGGCTCTTCAACAACGGCACGACCAGCTCGTTCTCGAACGGTACGCTCGGCAACGGCACCACGACGAACACCTCGACGAGCGCGGTTTGCGATCCGCTCAGCGCGCAGTACAACCCGACGCTGTGCCAGCAGCAGATGATCTCGCAGCCGACGACCACGTCGACAACCGACACCACCGCGACGGGCAGCAGGGGCTTCGGCACGACCACCGCGACTGCCGCCGTCGTGCTCGACGCCGGCCGCGATCTCGCCCGTTTCGTCTACTCCAACGTCGTTGGCTTCACGCTGAACGCGCAACTCTCGGGAGTCGATCTCGCAAATGTCGGCACTATTAGAAGTCAGCTCGACGTCTCCGCGCTGACGTTCGATCCGAACGCGAGCCGACCCGACGTTCAGATCACCGCCGCGGCGCCCGATAGCGCGAAGACGCGCAACGTGCCCGTGCTCAGCGCGCCGCTGCGCGCAGACGGCACGTTCGTCTTGTATCCGTTTCCGCTGGAGAAGACTTCGCCGACGACCTACGACCTGGTCGTTCATGGCCCGGGCATTCAGACGATGATCATCAAGTCGGTTCCGGTGCAGCCCGGCGCGCCGACCTCGGCCGCGGCGGTGAATCTCAACAATGCGGCGGTCAACCCGGCCGCGGCGAGCTACGCGGTGAACCTCTCGACCGCCAGTCCAGTCGCCGCGCGCGGGGCGCGCATCGGCTTCTATCAGACGCTCAGCGGGTCCGGTGAGCTGCCCTACCTCATCGAAGAGCGCGCCGTGGACCCGGTGAGCGGCGTCTTCGCGCTCGAGCAGATTCTGCCCAACGATGTCATCGCATCCGGCACGTTCAGCGCCGGAGCGACCCTCACGCTCACGACCTCCGTGCCGACCGAAGGCACGGGCGCGTACCGGATCGCCGCATCCGCTGCGCTGTTCGGTCAGGGCGATTTCAGTGGCACCCTCACGCCGCCGGCGAGCACGACGACGGCCACCACGACGTTCACGGCTCCGACATTGAACATCCCGAGCGGCGCGACGTCGGGTACCGTTACCGCAAACATCACCATCGCCAGCCCACAGAAGTACGACAAGGGAATCGTGCTCGTCACGCATGACGGCGCCATCGTGCAGACAACCGCGCTGGATTCGCTGCTCGTGCCGGCGCAGGCCTCCGGTACGCTCACGATCGGCCCGATTCCGGCGGGCGCCGCAGACGCGTCCTTCGATGCGGGCACCTACTCGGCGGAAGTCTGGGTCTGGAATTCGAGTGATCCGACGGGATCGTTCTCGCGGCAGCCCGCCACCGACCTCATCGACCTGCGGGCCGCCGACGCGGCGACCGTGGCACTGACGGTCAACTAGCGGTTTGGCGGGCGGTCGCGGGCCGCGTTGCCCGTGCCGCCCCCCCCACGCGCCTTGGGCGCCCGCTCGCGGCCGCGGTGGGCCGCCCTTTGATCAATTCGGGTGGTGGTCCGATCGTTTTTCCAACGACGCGCAGGCGAGCCTCGCCATGTCGAATCAGCCGCTCGGAGCTGCGAGTGCGAAAGGATCGACCGCGGCCCAACAGGAAGATCGCTTTGAGAAGGCTGGTAAGGGTCGGCCCGGCGCCGCCGTAGCGCGTGCTGCTGGGCTCACCAACGCAGCGGTATTAGTGGGCGCGGTGCTCGGCCCACATCGGGCGGCGCGCCTCGCTCATGCTGTCGCCCTGCTTTACATGTCCGCGACATCGGTCGCGGCGCATCCGCGCAACTCCTTGACGCGCACGGCGCCTTGCTCCGGTGGCATGGGCGTTGCTTCCTTCGCGATACAGCCCGGCCGTCGCGCTTGGACGGTCCTGCGCTAAAAAAAGAACACTGGAATCTTTCGCGCCTGTGAACCGCACCGCGCACACGTGCTGCCGCGTGTCCGCCTCGACCCGGGGCAGGCGCACGCTTTTTTCCGTGTGACGTTCGTCGATCAGCACTCGTGAAGAGAACGAGACAGAAAAGTGGCGGGTCTGGCGGTGGGTTCGGCGTCTGTGGTGGTCGCCGGCTCGCTGCCAGACTCGCCGCTCGCGGTGCCGTCGCCGCCACGGCCGTGATCGCCGCGATGGTCACGGCGGCGGCGTTCGGAGCGGCCCCGATTCTGTCGGGCGCCGCGCTCGCTACGCGGACACCATTCACGCCGGATACCACGATGGGTGCCGCGACGCCGACGCGCACGGTGTTCATCGATCCGCCGCGAGCCATCCACGATTTCGCGCTCACCAACGAGCACGGCAAGCCGGTGCGGCTCTCCGAATTGGCCGGCGCGCCAGTCCTCGTGTACTTCGGATTCGCGCATTGCCCCGCGATCTGTCCGGCCGCGCTCACCCAGTTGCGCCGCTTGGAGCTCAGCTACGCCCGCGATCTGGGGCGCACCCGCATCGTCGTCATCAGCGTGGACGGCGAGCGCGATACGCCCGCCGTGCTCGCCGAGTGGCTGAAGCCGATCTCCCCGACGTTCATTGGCCTCACCGGACCGAGCAAGGCTGTGCACGAGATCGCCGCGCAGTTCTCGGCCCCGTTCTTCAAGGGCGTGGTGCAACCCTCCGGCGACTATCTGGTCGAGCACAATTCGCAGGTGTTCCT
>DASZSS010000235.1:0-3620 GCA_035548535.1 Steroidobacteraceae bacterium | reverse complement strand
CTGTTCCGCGAGGCGCGCGCCTCGAACATGGTGAAGTGCGACGTCGAGGGCCGCATCGTTTCCGATCCCACCGGGCTCGGCATCAGCAAGGGCGGGTTCTGCATGCACAGCGCCATTCACCTGGGCAACCCGAATGCGGTGTGCGTGATGCACGCGCATACCGAGGCGACGCTCGCCGTCGCGAGCTACCGGGACGGACTGTTGCCGCTCAGCCAGCACGCGCTGCGGTTCTATGGAAAGATCAGCTACCTCGACTACTGCGGCACCTTCGAGACTGCCGCGAAGCGCGCCGAGCTCCCGCGCGCGCTCGGGAGCGGCGACGTGCTGATGCTGCGCAATCACGGGCCGCTCGTCATCGGCAAGTCCGTCCGCGAATGCTTCTCGCGGATGTACTACCTGGAACGGGCCTGTCGCATGCAGGTGGCCGCGCTGTCTCAATGCCGGGACGTCGCCAAGGAGATTGTCATGCCGGATGAGCGGCACTGCGCCGCGATGGCGCGGGCGTTCGAGAACGGCGACGCGGTCATCGATCGTGAGTGGAACGCACTGGTGCGGATGCTGAAGACCGTTTCGCCGGGATTCGACGAATAGCGGGTGCAGCGCTCAGGGCTCAGAGCGGGTCCTCGACCGGGCTCAGCAGCGGCTCGCCGGCGAAGTGACGCCGAATGTTCTCGCGGAGCTGCCCGAACATGGCGACACCGGCTTCGCGGGTGTATCCAGCAATGTGCGGGCTCAGGACGACGTTGTCGAAGCGTTCCCATACGTGCGACGCCGTGGGCTCGTGCGCGAACACGTCCAATGCCGCGCCGGCGATGATGTGCGCTTCCAGCGCATGGAGGAGGGCGCGCTCGTCGACGAGAAAGCCGCGGGAAACATTGACGAGCAGTCCGTCAGGCCCGAGCGCGGTCAGCACCGCGCTGTCGATCTGACCCGTGTTCGCGGCCACCGCGCGGCTCGCGACGAACAGGATGTCGCTGTCGCGCGCGAGAGCGGCGAGGCTCGCAGCGCGCGGGTACGCGGCCTGCGGCTTCTCGCGCGGCCCCCACCAGCTCACCGTAAGCCCGAGAGCCTCCGCGCGGCGCGCGATCTCGCATCCGATACGCCCCAGACCGACGATTCCGGCTCGCTTGCCCCGCAGCGAGGGGCGCGGAGTGAGACCCTCTTTCCACTTCCCCGCACGGACGTTCCGATCGGCGCGGGGCACCCCGTGCCACCAGGCGAGGCACAGGGCGATCGCGTGATCGGCGACATCGTGCGCGTTCACGCCGGCTGCGGACGTGAGCGCGATGCCGCGGGCTCGCAAATGAGCCAGGTCGATTCCCGCATAGCCGGTGGAGAAGCATGCAACGAGCTTCAGGTTCGGGAGAGTGTCCACCAGAGACCTGTCGAGCGGCTCTCCCGCGCTGACGATGACTTGCACGCGGCTTGCAGACTGCGCCCAGTTGCTGGCGGTGATTGCGTCGGGTCCGAGAACGTCGTAGTGATCGTCCCACTCGTCGCGCCGGTCCAGCAGGAACCGGCTCACCACCAGGACCGCGGGGCGCGCCATGACGCGCTAGATCCCGAACCGGGCGCGAGCCTCGGCGACGGTCGCGGGCTTCAAGCCATAGATCGCCGCGATGTCGACCGCGGCTTTCACCATCTCGCTGTTGTCGCGGGCGACGCGGCCGTCGGGCAGGTGAATGCCATCCTCGAACCCCACACGCACGAGGTCGCAGCCCATGGACAGCCCAAGCGTCACGATCTTGAACATATCGCGCCCGGTCGCGGTGACGCCCCAGATCGCTCGCGGAAAGAGACGCAAGCCTTCGTCGATGGAGAAGAGCACGTTGCGCGCGATCGGTGGCGTCGAGCCGAAGCCGCCGCCGTGCAGCAGCCACATGTTGTCGCGATTGCGGTCGAACAGTCCTTCGTTCGCATAGCGCAGCAGCCGATGGAGCGAGCTCGCCTCGACGACTTCGTATTCGAGCGCCGACCCCTTGTCGTAGACGGCCTTGATCGTCTTCTTGAGCAGCGCCGGGGAGTTCACATAGGGCGTTTCCTCGGGATAGCCGCCTTCGGGGTTGTAGAAGTCAGCCGATCCCGCGGCGATGCCAAACAGGTCCTGCTGCGGATCGAGGTCCAGCAGGCCGAGCCGCTCGCTGTCCGTCGGCCAGATGAACTGGCCGGTTGCCGGGTCGCGCCGGACGCCGATGCCGTTCGTCGTCTGGATCAGAATCGGCGAGCGGGCGCGGATCTGCCGGATGATCTCCGCGTAGACCGCGCGGTCGCCCGTGTTCTTGCCCTGCGCGTCGCGCGCGTGGACGTGGATCATGGCGGCGCCCGCCTCGTAGCAGCGAGCCGCCGCGGCGCCGATTTCGGCCGGCTGCTTGGGAATGATCGCGCCGTCGCGGTCCTGCTGCATGCCCCCGTTGATCGCTACCGTGATGATGACCTTGTTCCCGGCGAGCATTCGCCCTCCCATCGCTCGAATGAAAGCCGGCAATCTAGCCTCCCGCGCGCCCCTGTCGGTCCTCTTGCCACAGGACAGCCCCGCCGTCATCCGGATGAGACGAGCCGCGCGAAAACGGGCAACATCCGCCTGAATACTGCCGCGGTCAGCCGACGCAGGAGCCAACCTTGGCGCATATCACACAGATCAGAGACTGGCGGGCGCCCACGACGATGGGCGCCATCTACGAGCGCTTGCTCGCAGCGATGGGCACCGACGAGTTCGGTCCGACCGTGCGTGACGCCGTCATGTCCGTGACGGCGGGCGCACGGCGCATCTATCTCTTCGAGGCAACGGCGCCTGAAGACACGTCGCTGCAGTACTTCCATGCCGAGCCCGGACTCGTGCAGCTCTTTCCCGCGTATCGCAAGTGGTACCTGCGGCTCGATCCGGTCGGCGATGCGTATCGCGCGGCGCCCGAGTGCAGCAACGTGGTCCTGCAGCGGATCTGTCCCGCGGACATTCCGTCGCTCAGCTTCCGGCGGCGGTTCTTCGAGGATGGCGGCATCGTCGAGCGCATCTCCATCATTCAGCGGGGGAGCGATGCGTGGCGCGCGATGAATATCGCCCGTCATGCGTCCGACGGTTGCTGCTCCGATGAAGAAGTCGGCGCGCTCATCGGTCTTGCCTGCCTCGTGCTGCCGATGCTTCCGTTCAACCGCAAGCGCAAATCGGAGCCGTCGACGCTGACGGTCGCGCAGCTCGAAGAGCGCTTTGCGCTTCGCTTCGCCAGCCTCACGCCCAGAGAGCGACAGGTGTGTGCACGGGCGGCCATCGGCATGAGTGTGGAGGCCACCGCGCTCGACCTGGGCATTGCGAAGACCTCCGTGCTGACGTATCGGCAACGGGCCTATCAGCGGCTCGGCGTCACGAGCCCCTTCGAGCTCTGCGCGCTCGTGACGCACTGAATCCTGCGGCCTGCGCGGCGCGTACCGCCGCGCGAGTGCACGGCGCGAGAGCGGGCAGGCTGCTTGGCTCGCACCCGTCGGCTCGCTTCCGGTTCTTCGCCGCGGGGCGTAGCATCGGCCTGCACAGCGCTCGTCCGAATCCATCTGTCGGGGCGACCCCGCGGGAGAGAGCAATGGCGGACCCGGTTCCATGGCACCTTGCCGGTGACTACTTCGAGAAC
>DASZSS010000234.1:0-21626 GCA_035548535.1 Steroidobacteraceae bacterium | reverse complement strand
TACGCGTACGTCTTCTTCCGCCGCGGCTCGCGCCTCATCACGCGGACGGCCGAGGGCCGGGTCGTCGATGCCCCCGAGCTGGCCGTGGGCTTGGATACGCCGACGGTCGGCCCCAAAAAGCAGCGGCATGCCTGATCATTGCTCTCCCTGTCGAATGGCGCTCCGTGCAGATGGATGCTAAGAGCGCCCCGGCGCGGGCACCGGGACGCTTCGTGCACCGCCTGACCCCGCTGCCGCGCGCAGCCCACGAGAAGTCCCTGAACATCCAGGGCTTCTTCGGCGTGTTTCGCTATAGCCGGCGCGCTCTCGAGCTCGTGTGGAGCACCAGCCGCGGGCTGACGCTCGCCATCGCGGCGCTTACCGTCGTGGCCGGCGCGGTGCCTGCAGCGGTCGCGTACGTCGGCTCGCTCATCGTCGATGCCGTGGTCAGCGCGATGAAGACTGGCGATGCGTCGCGCGTCATCGAGCTCGTCGTGCTCGAGGGCGTGCTCGTCGCGGTGATCGCGGCGGCCCAGCGCGGCCTGTCGCTCTGCCAGTCGCTGCTGCGAGCCCAGCTCGGCCAGCGCGTGAACGTCATGATTCTCGAGAAGGCGTTGACGCTCGAGCTGCAGCACTTCGAGGACTCCGAGTTCTACGACAAGCTCACGCGCGCGCGGCGCGAGGCGTCGAGCCGGCCCTTGAGCCTCGTGATGCGCACGTTCGGGCTCGTGCAGAACGGCATTTCGCTCGTGAGCTACGGCTCGCTGCTCATTCACTTCTCGCCTTGGGCGGTCGCCGTGCTGCTGCTCGCCGGCTTGCCGGCATTCATCGCGGAAGCGAAGTTCTCCGGCGACGCCTTCCGGCTCTTCCGCTGGCGCTCCCCCGAAACGCGCATGCAGATGTATTTGGAGACGGTGCTCGCGCGCGAGGACCATGCGAAAGAGGTGAAGCTCTACGGGCTCGGCGAGCGCCTGCTGCAGCGATATCGAGACATCTTCAATCGCCTGTACAGCGCGGATCGCGCGCTCACCATCCGGCGCGACGCGTGGGGTTTCGGGCTCGGGCTCATCGCAACCGTTGCGCTCTACGGCGCGTACGCGTGGATCGCGGTCAGCACGGTGCGCGGCCTCATCACACTCGGGCAGATGACGATGTACCTGATGCTGTTCCGTCAGGGACAGTCCGCGGTGTCCGCCAGCCTATCGGCGGTCGGCGGCATGTACGAGGACAATCTCTACCTTTCGACGCTCTACGAGTACCTGGAAACGGAGGTTCCGCCCGCGCTCGGCACCGCGGCGCGCGGGCCGCACCCGGAGGACGGCATTCGCTTCGAGAACGTCGGGTTCACGTATCCGGGGGCGAGCGAGCCCGCGCTCGAGAACATCACACTGCACTTGAAGCCGGGCGCGAGTCTCGCGCTCGTCGGCGAGAACGGCTCGGGCAAGACGACGCTCATCAAGCTGCTCACGCGCCTGTATCAGCCGACTTCCGGGCGCATCCTGCTGGACGGCCTCGATCTCGCGGAGTGGGACGAGCGCGCGCTACGCGAGCGCATCGGCGTCATCTTCCAGGATTTCACGCGCTATCAGATGCTCGTCGGCGAGAACGTCGGCGCCGGCGACGAGCGTCACTTCGAGGACGAAGCGCGCTGGCGCGAGGCCGCCGCGAAGGGACAAGCGAGCGATTTCATCGACAACTTGCCGGCCGGCTATCACACGCAGCTCGGCAAATGGTTTCAGGACGGGCGCGAGCTCTCCGGCGGCCAGTGGCAGAAGATCGCGCTCTCGCGCGCCTTCATGCGCACCCGCGCCGACATTCTCGTGCTGGATGAGCCGACGGCCGCGATGGACGCGGCGGCCGAGGCCGAGGTGTTCGAGCACTTCCGGCAGCTCGCGCGCGAGCGCATCACCATCCTGATCTCGCACCGGTTCTCGACGGTGCGCATGGCGGACCAGATCGCCGTGCTGGATCACGGCCGCATCGTTGAGCTCGGCAGTCACGACGAGCTCATGGCGCTCAACGGCCGCTACGCGCACCTCTTCACGCTGCAGGCGCGCGGATATCGCTAGGAATCGCGGCGGCTAGTGAATGATTTCGTACGTCGCGACCAAATCGCCGGCGCTGTCTTCGATGAGGTATTCATCGCCGATGTGCGTGACGCGGCAACCGAGTTTCGTGTAGCGCTCGAGCGTCTTGGTCAGCGTTTCCTGGACGTCCGTCTCGGTGAGGCAGAGGTCTTCACCCTCGCGCCCCCCGACACCCTTATAGCGGATGCTCAGACCCATATCGGATCCCCCTCGGTGTGGAGAGTGGCAATGAGCTGCTCGGACCCGCCGGAGTGTGCTCCCGATCGCTCGATAAAGACAGCCTCTCCCGTAAGCCGCTGATTGGCGCACCTATGCGCGGACGAGCAGCGCCACGGGAAAGCTCGAGAAGACGCTCGACGCGACGAGCTGGATGCCCGCGTCGTCCCGCGCGAGCTCGATCGTTTCGCCGGTGAGCACGTTCCGCAGCGGCCCCGCTTCCGGTACGTGCACCCGCTGAGGGATTTCGATCCGCGTGTCGCCCCACACCTCGGCGCCGAGGGGCAGCGCCTCGCGCCAGCCCAGCAAGTGCGCGCTGAGGCGCGGCACGGCGACGATAGCCAGTTGGTCGTCGGCCTTACGCGCGAAGGCGAGCACGTGCTGAGCGCTCTCGCCGGACACCGTGAGCGGCACGTAAGCGCCGTCCCGGAACAGCCCGTCTTGCGCGCGCCGCAGCTCGAGAGCCTTGAACGTGACGAAGAGCTTGCAGCGGCCGTCCTCGAGCGAGTCGAGTCCCGCCCGCAACTGTTCGCGTGAGGTCCAGCCGCGCACGTCGGCGAGCAGGCGGCGCCGCAGGTCGTAGTCGACGGGCCGCCGATTGTCGGGGTCGACGAGCGAGTCGTCCCAGATCTCGTTGCCCTGGTAAATGTCCGGCACGCCCGGCGCGGTGAGCTTGCAGAGCGTCTGCGCCAGGCTGTTCAAGAAGCCGAAGCGCGCAATGCGTCGCGCCAGATCGGCGAGCTCTCCCGGGAACAAATTCTCGTCGCGCCGCTCGAGGGTGAGCCGGATGAACTGCCGGAGCGCCTCTTCGTACTCCGCGTTCACGTTCGCCCAGCTCGTGCGCCGCTTGGCCTCGCGCGAGGCCTTCACCATGTACTCCTCGATGCGCTCGCGATACTTCGCATACGCCTCATCGTCGAGGGACGCGAGCGGCCAGGTGCCGAGCAGCGTCTGATAGAGCAGGTACTCCGCGTGCGGCCCGGGCGCCGGCATGTCATCGACGATGCGCCGGCGGATGCGATTCATGCGGCTCCACCGCTGGATCGCTTTACGCCACGGGACCACCATTTCCGAGAGCACGTTGATGCGCGAGCGCACGTCCTCCGCGCGTTTGGTGTCGTGCGTGGACGTTGCGAGCATCTCGTGCGGCCAGTTCCTCGCGCGATGCTGTGCGTCGCTGTGGAACTGGCGTACGCTCGTGCCGAAGGTTTCCGGCTCGCCACCCACCTCGTTCAATGAGACGAGCCGCGTGAAACGATACAGGGCCGTGTCCTCGACGCCCTTCGCCGTGACAGGCGCAGTCACCTGCTGGAACTTGCCGGCGAACGCGCGAACCTGCGCGTGCATCGACGGATCGACACCGGACACGTCGGCGAGGAGCCGTGCGCGCACGAACTCCAGCATCGGCTCATCCGTCGAGGAGCCGCGCCGCCGGGCGCGCGCAATCGCCCAATCGATGAAGCGCCGGTCCTCATCCGAGGCCCGATCCGTGACGTACGTGCGATACACGGGAAAGCACGCGATGACCTCCATCAAGACGCGGCGCAGGTTGCTCAGCGTGAAGTCGCGCGTGTGCCGGTCCGCCTCCGCGATGCGGGCGAGCTGATTGGCGAGCACGTTCAGCTCGGCGGCCAGCGAGGTGTCGAGCACCAGCACCTTGGAATCGAAGGCGACGTCGGCCCACTCCGCGTAGTCGACGATGAACGAGCTGTAGATGCGATCGAGCCGCGCCTTGGCGCGCGCATCGACGAACAGGCCGTTCACGAGGTTCGTGAAGTTGTAGCCCGTCGTGCCGTGCACCGGCCAGCTCTGCGGCAGCCGCTCGAACGTCGCCAAAATCTTCTCGACGATGAGATAGAGCGGCAGGCGCGATTTGTCGGCCGGGCAGGGCGCGCCGCCGTTCACCGCGCTCTGCAGCGTCTCGAAGTAGCCTTGCGGATCGTACAAGCCGTCCGGATGGTCGATGCGGACGCCGTCGAGCTTGCCCTCCGCGATCAATCGCAGCAGCAAGCGATGCGTCGTCGCGAAGACCTGCGGATTCTCCATGCGGAGCGCCGCGAGATCGTTCACGTCGAAGAAGCGCCGGTAGTTGATGTTGTCGGCGGCGACGCGCCAGTACGCGAGGCGGTAGCTCTGTCGCTCTAGCAGCTCGTGCAGCTTGTCGAAGCTCCTGGGGTCGCCGGGCGTGCCGTTCAGCTCGCGCGGCGCGTCTTCGAGCGCGCCGGGCGGGTAGGTGCGCGGATCGATGGGGAAGCGATGCTGGTGATAGAACACCGCGAGCGAGCGCGTTTCGGGCTCGTAGCGCAACTGCAGCTCGCCCTTCTCGAGGGTGTCGCCGTAGGGCGAGCCGAGCGCCGGCACCAGAATCTTGCCCGCCATTGCCGCCGTGGGCGGCTGCCAGTCGATGTCGAAGAACTCCGCGAACTTCGAATCCGGGCCGTGCTCGAGCACGTCCATCCAGGCCGCATTCTCCGCGCCCATGATGCCGACGTGGTTCGGCACGAAGTCCACGATGTGCCCCATGCCGTGCGCGCGGAGCGTCGCGACGAGCTCTTCGAAATCCGCTTCGGTGCCGATCTCCGGATTCAGCGCGTTGTGATCGACCACGTCATAGCCATGCATGCTGCCCGGGCGCGCGCGGAAGTAGGGCGAGCAGTAGACGTGCGAGATGCCGAGCTCGGCGAGGTAGGGGATCAGTGCCGTCGCATCCTTGAACGTGAAGGTGCCGTTCAGCTGCAGGCGATAGGTGGCCCGCGGAATGACGGCGCGACGGCCGCTCGATGCAGCCGGCTCAGTCATTGTTGCGTGAGCGCTCGAGCAGCCACGTCACGGTCCACGGCTCGATGCTGTTGCGCTTCACGGATCCGCGGATGTTGGGATGCGTGGCATAGATCACGCGCCCGGCGGGCTTCACCACGATGGGCACCGCGCGCGCGGTGAGATTCGTGATGAGATGCAGCACCGAGCCGTCGCGCATCGTCCAGTCCACCGAGAACGCGCCGTTGTCTTCGAGCCGGATACAGCGGCCGCCCGTGATCTCGGGAATGAGCGGCACGATGTCGCGCTGGCGAATGGCCAGCAATCGCTGGTAGAGCTCGAGCCAGTGCGCGTGGCGCGGCTGGTGAATCCGGCTCCAATCGAGCTTCGCGAGGCGGAATGTCTCCGGCGCAGTCGGATCAGGCGGCTCGCGGTTGCCCGCGCCCGACGCGAACTGCGCGAAGCGTGCGAACTCACGCTTGCGGCCCTCGCGCACGGCCTTGGCCAGCTCGGGTCCGAAGTCGCAGAAGTACACGAAGGGCTCCGGCGCGGCCCATTCCTCGCCCATGAACAGCATCGGCGGCGATGGGGCGAGGAGCAGGGTCGCCGTCGCCGCGCGCAGCGCATTCTCGTTCTTTACGAGCGTCGCGAGACGTTCGCCGAACGCGCGATTGCCGATCTGATCGTGGTCTTGCAGGAAATTCACGAAGGCGGTCGGTGGCAGGTGCGCGCTCGGCTCACCGCGCGGCGCGCCGCCCTCGTGCGCGGACGGTTCGCCCTGAAACGCGAACCCTTCCGCCAGGCAGCGGCAGAGCATCGCGCGCGGCTTCTGCGCGTAGTCTTCGTAGTACCCATCCGTCTCGCCGGTGAGGATGACGTGCAGGCAGTGATGCACGTCGTCGTTCCACTGCGCGTCCGCGGTGTCACGCGCGCTCGGGGCACCGAGCAGCCGGGTCGCGTTGTCGCCGTTCTCGAGGACGAGATACACCGGACGCTCGCGGCCCGGCCCATCTTGCATCGCGCGGCGCAGCTCGGTGACGAAGTGCGGCTCGCTGTCGTCCTTGATCGCATGCACGGCGTCCACGCGCAGACCGTCGAAGCGATACTCTTCGAGCCAATAGAGCGCGTTGTGGATGAAGAAGTCGCGCACGTGACGACTGCCGGGCCCGTCGAAGTTGATGGCCGCGCCCCACGGCGTGTGATGCCGTTCCGTGAAGAAGTCCTTGGCGTACCGGTGCAGCCAGTTTCCTTCGGGGCCGAAGTGGTTGTAGACGACATCGAGCATCACGGCGAGGCCGCGGCGGTGTGCGGCGTCTATCAGTGACTTCAGCTCCTCCGGCGTGCCGTACGCCGCGTCCGGCGCATAGGGGAGCACGCCGTCGTAGCCCCAGCCGCGCGCGCCTGGAAATTCGTTGAGCGGCATGAGCTCGATGACGGTGACGCCGAGGTTGAGGAGATGGTCGAGGCGCGACTGCACCCCTGCGAACGTTCCTTCGGGCGTGAATGTTCCGACGTGCAGCTCGTAGATGGCGGCTTCGTGCCAGGGGCGGCCGTACCACGCGTCGTCGTGCCACTCGTACGCGAGCGGGTCGACGACGATACTGGCGCTCGCGAGATCGTCGTTCGCCCGGGCCGCGGGATCAGGAACATCGAGCTCGCCGTCGATGCGGAATTTGTAGCGCGTGCCAGGGCCGGCAGCCGGGGTCGTCAGCTCGAACCAGCCTTCCGCCAGCGCGTTCATCTCGAGCACGCGCCGCCCCTCCGACGGGGTTTCGAGGACGACGGCGACGGTGCGGGCGCTCGGCGCCCAGAGCCGGAAGCGCACGCCGCCCGCGACGATCTCGGCGCCGAAAGGCATGCGATGGATGTGCCGGGCGGACATCGCTCAGCCGCCCTTCGCATCTTGACCGAGCTTCTCGGGAAGAGGATCGGTCGGTGTTGCGGGAGGTGAGCTTGCCGGCACACCCGGCCCGGCTTCGCTTGGCGAGCTGCCGCGCGCAGGCGGCTGGACCGGCGGCGCGGCGCGCGATGGCGCTCGCAATGCCGGGTGCGGCGTCGTGGCGATGAGCACAGCCATCGAGCGACCCTGCAGCGGAAAGCGGGCTCCCGCATCGAAGTGTTGCTGCTCGAACGGGTGCGCTTCGTTCGCGGTATCCAGCACGAGCAGCCACGCACCGCCGGCATGGAATTCCGGCAAGAGGAACGGAATCTCTTCGTGATGCGCATTGAAGAGCATCAGGAAGTTGTTGTCCTTCACGGGCCGCCCGCGCTTGTCGACGCGCTCGATCGCCGTGCCGGCCATGTAGACGCCGAGGCAACGGTTGAAGCTCGTGTTCCAGTCCTCGCTCGTGAGCTCGATCCCTTCCGGTCCGAGCCACGCCACTTCCTTCACGCCGTCGGGCAGCGTGCGATCCTGCAGAAAGCGGCGCCGGCTGAAGACGGGGTGATTGCGGCGAAACGCCACCATGTGCGCCACGAAGTCGAGAAAATCGCGCTCGTCCCGCGTGAGGTCCCAGTCGAGCCACGACGTCTCGTTGTCCTGGCAATAGGCGTTGTTGTTCCCGTTCTGCGTCTGCCCGAGCTCATCTCCCGCGAGCAGCATCGGCACGCCCTGCGAAAGCAGCAGGGTCGCGATGAGATTCCGCTTCTGGCGCGTGCGTAGCGCGTTGATGGCGGGATCGTCCGTCGGCCCTTCGACGCCGTGGTTCCATGATCGGTTGTCGTTGTTGCCGTCGCGATTGTCTTCGCCGTTCGCCTCGTTGTGCTTCTCGTTGTAGCTGACGAGGTCCTGCAGCGTGAAGCCATCGTGGGCGGTCACGAAATTCACGCTCGCGTGCGGCTTGCGCCCGCTCGCTTCGTAGAGATCCGCGGAGCCGCTCAGGCGGCGCGCGAAGTCGCCCATGCGGCCTTCGTCACCCTTCCAGTACGCGCGCACGGTGTCGCGGTAGCGATCGTTCCATTCGTTCCAGCCGGGCGGAAAGTTGCCGACCTGATAGCCGCCCGCGCCGACATCCCAGGGCTCCGCAATCAGCTTCACCTGCGAGAGCACGGGATCCTGGCCGATCGTGTCGAAGAACGAGCCGAGCCGATCCACGTCGAACAGCTCGCGCGCGAGCGCGGAGGCGAGATCGAAGCGGAACCCGTCGACGTGCATCTCGAGCGCCCAGTAGCGCAGGCTGTCCATCAGCAGCGCGAGCACGCGCGGGTTCTGCATGTTCAGCGTGTTGCCGCAGCCGGTGAAGTCCATGTAGTAGCGCGGCTTGTCCGGCACGAGGCGGTAGTAGGAGGCGTTGTCGACGCCGCGGAAGGAGAGCGTTGGGCCCAACTGGTTGCCCTCGGCCGTGTGGTTGTAGACGACATCGAGAATGATCTCGATGCCTGCTGAGTGCAGCGTCTTCACCATCGTCTTGAATTCGCTGATGCGTCCCGTGGCGGAGTAGCGCATGTCCGGCGCGAAGAAGCCGATGGTGTTGTAACCCCAGTAATTGCGCAGCCCGCGCGCGACGAGGTGACGATCGTCGACGAACGTGTGCACCGGCATCAGCTCGACCGCGGTCACGCCCATGCGCAACAAGTGGTCGATCACCGGCGCCGTTGCGAGGCCCGCGTACGTGCCGCGCAGCTCGGGCGGCACTTCCGGATGGCGCATCGTGAAGCCGCGGACGTGCAGCTCGTAGATCACCGTGTCGTGAAACGGCGTGCGCGGTGGCCGATCGTCGCCCCACGTGAACGCCGGATCGATGACGCGCGACTTCGGTACGCCGGCCGCATTGTCATGCTTGTCGAACGAGAGATCCTCTTTCGGATGGCCGACGCGATAGCCGAAATGCGCGTTGCTCCACTTGAGCTGCCCCTGGATGTGCTTCGCGTAGGGCTCGATCAGCAGCTTGTTGGGATTGAAGCGATGGCCCCGCTCCGGCGCGTAGGGCCCATGCACGCGATAGCCGTACAGCAGACCCGGTCGCGCCTCCGGCAGATACGCGTGCCACATCTCGTCCGTGCGCTCGCGAAACTGGATCCGTTGCACCTCGCGCCGGCCGGTCGCCTCGAAGATGCACAGCTCGACCTTTTCCGCGTTCGCGGAGAACAGCGAGAAGTTCACGCCCTCGCCATCCCACGTGGCGCCGCGCGGGTAGGACTGGCCCGGCCACACGCTGCTGATCGGCTTCTTCGCCGCCGGCTTGTGGCCGGCGGACGAGAGGGCTTGCGCCGCCGTCTTTCCCGAGACGGACTGGTCCATGAAACGATCCTCCGGGCCCCCTCGTCAGAACCCGAATGCAATGAGGCTGCGCATCGGAATACTCGCCCAGTCCGGACGGTTGGCGAGCTCGTAGCGCAATTCGTACAGTGCTTTCTCGATCTCGAACAGTGTGAGCAGCGGCTGCATCTGCTCCAGGCTGGAGTACAGTCCCGCCGCGCGCGCGATCTCGTCGTACACCCCTATAAAGGTTGCGCGCGTCAGTTGTTCCCATTGCGCCACGAGCGGGTCCCACCTCGCGCAATCCTCGCTCGAGGTCATCGAACAGCGCTGCAGGGCCGCGTGGCGCGCATACGTGAACGAACGGAACATGCCCGCGACATCGCGCAGCGGCGAGCTCTTGGCGCGCCGCTCTTCGAGCGGCCGCGCCGGCTCGCCTTCGAAGTCGACGATCACGAAGTCGTTGCGCCGGACGAGCACTTGCCCGAGGTGGTAGTCGCCGTGATGGCGGATCTTCAGTCCAGCCGGCACGGCGCGGTCCGCCTCGGCGGCGACGCGCCGCTCCAACCCGCTCCACACCTCCGCGAGCTGCACGGCATCCACGCGTACGCTCTCGGGCAGGGTCTCCGGGTGCTCGATCAACCTGAACGTGGTGGCGAGGTCGGCGACCACCTTGTCGCGCCACTGGCGCAGATCGGCGGCCGTGATCTGCTCGGGCGTGAACGCCGGATCATCGGTCGCCGTCGTCAACGCGACGTGCAGCTCCGCGGTGCGCTGGGCCAGCGTTTGCGCGAGCGCGATGTAGACGCCGTGCACGTCGTCGGGCATCTGGCCGCCGGCGCGTCGATCCTCGAGGAAGCGCACGAGGTAGTTGACGGTGTAGTCCCAGCCGTCACCCTGGTTCATCACGAACGCCTGCAGCAGCGCGAGCGAGTAGAGATTGCCGTCGTCACCGCGATACTCGACCGTGCCGCCGACCGGCACGATGTTCGGGAAATGCGCGACGTCCGTGAGGAAGCGGCCGACCTCCACTTCCGGGTTCACGCCCGGCTGCAAGCGTCGATAGATCTTCAGGAACAGCTTGTCGCCGATGCGCAGGGCCGTGTTGGAGCCCTGTGCGACCGGCGGGCCGAGCGACAAGTCCGAACCGGCTTCGGCGCACATCGCCGTGTACGCCTTGGTTGCGGAGAACGAGAGCTTGCCGCGCTCGGTGCGGTACTCGCCCCCGTCGCCGATCGTTTCGATGAGCACGCGGCAGAAGTTCTCGTCGAAGGACGCATCCGCGAGCACACCCACTCTGGCCTGCTGGCGCACGCGCGCGATCGCGGTGGGTTGCAGCTTCTGCAGCCGGCCGTCGTCTTCCTCGAACACGACGGTGAGCGGCAGCGAGTACTTCTGCATCTCCGCGCCCACTTGCACGTCGAACAGCGCGAGCAGCCAGCTTCCGAGCTCGGTGGTCCAGTCGCCCACGTCCGCGAGCGACACCTTCTCGATCGGCGCGCCCTTGGCGGCGAACCAGCGCTGATTCGCGAGATAGGGTGGCAGCACGCGCTGCTCGATCTGCGAGCGCAGCTTCATCGCCGCGGCGGAGCGCCAGGTGCCGCCGCGCTCGGTCCAGAGATTCTTCCAACCTTCCATGAATACGAGCACGGGCAGGTCCTCGCGCGGCAGGCGCTCGTCGTGCCACGAAGGCGCGGGCGCGTCCGTCGAGAGCTTGAACCAGTAGAAGCCGTATCCGGGCAGCGTCAGCAGATACGGCAGCTCACCGACCGGCGGGAACGTCGTGCGGCCGAGCATCTCGATCGGCACGCGCCCCTTGTACGGCGCCAGATCGATCTCCACCGGCTGCGCCGAGCGCGCGAGATTCGCGACACAGAGGATCGTGTCCTCGCCGTACTCGCGCAGGTACACGAGGATCTTGCGATTGCCGGGCCGGATGAAGCGCAGCGTGCCGCGGCCGAAAGCTTGCGAGCTCTGGCGCGTCACCAGCATCCGCTTCATCCAGTTGAGCAGTGAGGAGCGATCGCGCGTCTGCGCCTCGACGTTCACCGCCTCGTAGCCGTAGATCGGGTCCATGATCGGCGGCAGATACAGACGCTGCGGGTCGGCGCGCGAGAAGCCCGCGTTGCGGTCCGGGCTCCACTGCATCGGCGTGCGCACCCCGTTGCGGTCGCCGAGAAAGAAGTTGTCGCCCATGCCGATCTCGTCGCCGTAGTAGAGGATCGGCGAGCCAGGCATCGACAGCAGCAGGCTGTTCATGAGCTTGATGCGGTCGAGGTCGTTGTCCATGAGCGGCGCGAGGCGCCGGCGGATGCCAAGATTCAACTTGGCGCGCGGGTCGGCGGCGTACATCTGGTACATGTAGTCGCGCTCGCGGCTCGTCACCATCTCGAGTGTCAGCTCGTCGTGGTTGCGCAGGAAGATGGCCCACTGGCAGTTCTCGGGAATGTCCGGCGTCTGATCGATGATCTCGACGATCGGATGCCGATCCTCCTGCGCGATGGCCATGTACATGCGCGGCATGAGCGGAAAGTGATACGCCATGTGGCATTCGTCGCCGTCCGCGAAGTAGTCGCGCACGTCCTCGGGCCACATGTTCGCCTCGGCGAGCAGCATGCGATCCCGATAGTGGCGATCGATCACGGCGCGAATGCGCTTCACCACCTGATGCGTCTCGGGCAGGTTCTCGTTGCTCGTGCCCTCGCGCTCGACCAGATACGGAATGGCGTCGAGCCGCAGCCCGTCTACGCCCTGATCGAGCCAGTAGCGCATGATGCGCGTCACCGCGCGCTCGACGTGCGGGTTGTCGAAGTTCAGATCGGGCTGATGGCTGAAGAAGCGGTGCCAGTAGTACTGCTTCGAGACCGGGTCGAGCGCCCAGTTCGAGGTCTCGGTGTCCGTGAAGATGATGCGCGTCTTCGCGTACTTCGTGGGGTCGTCGCTCCACACGTAGTAGTTGCGCTTCCAGTGGCCGAGCGGCGCGTGCCGCGCGGCCGTGAACCACGGGTGCTGATCCGACGTGTGATTGATGACCAGCTCGGTGATGATGCGCAGGTTGCGCCGGTGCGCCTCCTGCACGAACGCCCGGAAGTCCTCGCGCGTGCCGTATGCGGGGTGGACGTCGCGATAGTTCGAGATGTCGTAGCCGTCATCCTTGCCCGGCGAGGGATAGAACGGCAGCAGCCAGATCGTATTGACGCCCAGGTCCTGGATGTAATCGAGCTTGCGCAGCAAGCCGGGGAAGTCGCCGACGCCGTCGTCGTTGCTGTCGAAGAAGGCGCGCACGTGCACTTCGTAGATGACGGCGTCTTTGTACCAGAGCGAGTCGGCCATGGATCACATGAAATAGTCGAAGTCGTGCTCGGTGCGCACGCGCCGGCGGATGCGGAAGATGTGCGCGGGCGTGTGCGCGGGATCGAGCGCGATGAAGTTGCGCGCGCCTTGCCACAGGAAGCGCGCGCCGGAGAGCAGGTCGTGCACCTGAAACGGCTTCGCGGGCTCGAGGCCGAGCGCGGCGAGGTCGAGCTCGATCCAGCCGGTGTGGCGATTGTGCGGATCGAGGTTCACGATCGTCAGCACGGAGTCCGTGCCGTCCTCGGTCGTCTTGCTGTACGCGATGAGGGACTCGTTGTCGACCGGGTGAAAGCGCAGCCCGCGATTGCTCTGCAAGGCCGGATTGTCGCGGCGAATGCGGTTCACGCGCGCGATCAGGTCGCGCAGGCTGTCGGGCCGATCGAGCGGCCACGTTCGGAGCTGATACTTCTCGCTGTCCAGGTATTCCTCGCTGCCGGGCTCGCGCGGCGCGCTCTCGAAGAGCTCGAACGCGGGCCCGTAGATGCCGTAGCTCGCGCCGAGCGTCGCGGCCAGCACGAGCCGCAGCGCCGCCGCCGGCCGGCCGCCGAACTGCAGGAATTCCGGGAGGATATCCGGCGTGTTCGGCCACAGGTTCGGACGGAAGAAGTCGCTGACCGGCGGTGTCGTGAGCTCGGTGAAGTACTCGATGAGCTCGCGCTTGGTGTTGCGCCACGTGAAATACGTGTACGACTGCGTGAAGCCGACCTTCGCGAGGCGATACATCACCTTCGGCCGCGTGAACGCTTCCGAGAGGAAGATCACGTCCGGGTGCTCGCGCTTCACTTCCGTGATGATCCATTGCCACAGGGCGAAGGGCTTGGTGTGCGGATTGTCCACGCGGAACACGCGCACGCCCTGCGCAATCCAGAACGTGAAGATGCTCTTCAGCTCCTCCCACAGCTCGCGCCACGCATCCGTCTCGAAGTGGAAGGGATAGATGTCCTGATACTTCTTCGGCGGGTTCTCGGCGTACTGGATCGTGCCGTCCGGCCGCCTGAGGAACCACTCGGGATGCTCGCGGACGTACGGATGGTCCGGGCTGCACTGAAACGCAATGTCGAGCGCGATCTCCATGCCAAGCTCCTGCGCGCGCGCGACCAGACGCCTGAAATCCGCGAGCGTGCCGAGCTGCGGGTGAATCGCCTTGTGCCCGCCGCCTTCGCCGCCGATCGCCCAGGGGCTACCGGGATCGTTCTTGCCGGCGCCGGGCTTGTTGTTCGGCGCCTTGCGCTCGGTGAGGCCGATGGGATGGATCGGCGGCAGGTACAGCACGTCGAAGCCCATCGAAGCGACGTACGGCAGCCGCGCCTCCACGTCCGCGAACGTGCCGTGCACGCCGGGCTTGCCGGTGGAGCGCGGAAACAGCTCGTACCAGGTGGAGAAGCGCGCTTTCTCGCGATCCACCTCGACCAGCAGGGGCGGGTCATGCCGCACGATGATGTCCTCGTCGACGCCTTCCTTCTCGAGCTGCTTGCCGCGAAGCAGGTCGACGCGCACGTCCTGTCCCGCCGCTTCCTTCTTCGCGAGATCGCGCCGCCAGGTCGCGAGGTGATCGACCCAGCCGCAGACGGTGAATTCGTAGAAGCCTAGCCGGCGTGGCACGAATCGCGCACACCAGCGATCGTTGCCCATCGAGGTCATCGGCACGTGCTGCCATTCCTCGCTGCCGCGTTCGCGATGGAGCAGCGCGCAGCTCACCACATCGTGACCGTCGGCGAACACGTCCGCCTCGACCGTGACGGGCTCGCCGACCGTGCGCTTGACAGGAAAGCGCCCGCAGTCGACCTGCGGCGTGATGTTCTCGATGACGACCCGCGCCTTGCTCATCTGCCCACCGCGACGCCTTTGCGGGCTACGGCTTCAAGGATGAAAAAAATGGCGATTTTTTTCATGAGCGTTTGCAGAGCAACTCGCTGACTCCGAGCGTCGCTAAGCCGGCGTCAGAATGAGCGTGGCGAGCGGCGGCAGTCGCAGCGTCAGGGAATGGGTGTGGCCATGGGACGGCAGAGGCGCGGCTTCCACCGCTCCGAAGTTGCCGATGCCGCCGCCGCCGTACTCGCGCGCATCGCTGTTCAAGCGCTCGAGCCACAGCCCGCCGCGCGGTACGCCGATATGGTAGTTGTCGCGCGGCACGGGTGTGAAATTGCAGAGCACGAGCGCGATGTCGTCCGGCGAGTGGCCCTTGCGCAAAAAGGCGAGCGTGCTGTTCTCGGAATCGTTGCAATCGATCCACTCGAACCCCTCGGGCGTGAAGTCGCGCTGATACATCGCCGGCGTCTGCTTGTAGAAGGCGTTCAGGTCGCGCAACCACTGGCGCACGCCCGCGTGGTACGGATATTGGAGCACGTGCCATTCCAGGCTCTCGTCGTGCTGCCATTCGCGGCGCTGCCCGAACTCGCCGCCCATGAAGAGCAGCTTCTTGCCGACGTGGCCCCACATGTACCCGAACAGCAGGCGCAGGTTCGCGAACTGCTGCCATTCGTCGCCGTTCATCTTGCCGATGAGCGACCCCTTGCCGTGCACGACCTCGTCGTGCGACAGCGGCAGCACGAAGTTCTCGGTGAATGCGTACCAGAGGCTGAAGGTCAGCGCGTTGTGATTGTACTTGCGATAGATCGGATCGGTCTGGAAGTACTTGAGCGTGTCGTGCATCCAGCCCATGTTCCACTTGTAGCCGAAGCCGAGCCCGCCGAGATACGTCGGCCGTGACACCATGGGCCAGGCGGTGGATTCCTCCGCGATCGTCTGCGTGTCCGGGTGGTCGCGGTACACGGCGAGGTTCAAGTTCTTCAGGAACTCGACCGCCTCGAGATTCTCGTGACCGCCGAACTTGTTCGGGATCCACTCGCCAGGCTTGCGCGCGTAGTCGAGGTACAGCATGGAGGCCACGGCGTCGACGCGCAGCGCATCGACGTGGTACGTCTCGAGCCAGAACAAGGCGCTGCTCGCGAGGAAGTTGCGCACCTCGGCGCGGCCGTAGTTGAAGATCGAGCTGTTCCACTCCGGGTGAAAGCCCTTGCGCGGATCGGCGTGCTCGTAGAGATGCGTGCCGTCGAAGTAGGCGAGGCCGTGCTCGTCCGCCGGAAAGTGCGAGGGGACCCAGTCCAGAATCACGCCGATGCCGCGACGGTGCAGGTGATCCACCAGATACATGAAGTCCTGCGGCGTTCCGTAGCGCGAGGTCGGCGCGAAGTAGCCCGTCACCTGGTAGCCCCAGGACCCGTAGAACGGATGCTCCATCACGGGCAGGAACTCGACGTGCGTGAAGCCCATCTCGCTCACGTAATCGCCGAGCGCATGCGCAAGCTCGCGATAGCTCAGCGAACGGTTGTGCTCCGCGGGCACGCGGCGCCACGAGCCCATGTGGACTTCGTAGATGGACCAGGGTGCATCGGCGGCGTTGTTGCGCGCACGGTTGCGCATCCACTCGCCATCGCCCCACTCGTACGACAAGTCCCACACCACAGAGGCGGTGCGCGGCGGGCGTTCGTTGAAGAACGCGTACGGATCCGCCTTCTGCACGGTGTACCCGTTGTGGCGCGACTCGATGTGGTACTTGTACAGCGCGCCGTGCTTCACGCCCGGCACGAACGCAGACCAGATGCCGGTGGAATCGTGGCGCTGCTGCAGCGGATGGGCATCGGGGCGCCAGCCGTTGAAGTCGCCGACTACCGACACGCGCGCCGCATTCGGTGCCCAGACCGCGAAGTGAGTGCCCGCCGTTCCGCCGTCGCGCGCCGGCTCACCCTCGGTCGGATGAGCGCCGAGCTTCTCGTATGCGCGGAAATGCGTGCCTTCCCGGAAGAGGTAGATGTCTTGTTCGGTAAGCACGGCTACAGACTCAGCAAACGGCATACCTGTCGCAAGTGACGTAACTCATTGGCGCAGCGGCGCGATGCGTGACCGGCCACCGCCGCGCTGGCGCTATTTTCGGGTAGAGTGCCGGGCCCATGCCTTCCAAGCGTGCACGGCCCATCGTCATCGGACACCGAGGCGCAAGCGGCTACGTTCCCGAACATACTCTCACGTCCTATTTCGTGGCCATCCAGCAAGGGGCCGATTATGCCGAGCCGGACCTGGTCATGACCCGGGACGGCGTGCTCATTGCGCGTCACGAAAACGAGATCGGCGGCACGACCGATGTGGCGGATCACCCCCGCTTCGCGCGCCGGCGCACCCGCAAGCGGATCGATGGCGTCGAGCTCGAGGGCTGGTTCACCGAGGATTTCACGCTCGCGGAGCTGAAGACGCTGCGCGCGCGGGAGCGCATCCCGGACCTGCGGCCGGGGAATACGCGATTCGACCGGCAGTTCGAGATTCCGACGTTCGATGAAATACTCACTTTGATCCGGGCGCTCGACGCGCAGCGGGTGGCGGCGGCGCGGCGGCTGGGTGTCCCGCGGCCGCGGCCGATCGGCGTGTATCCGGAAACGAAGCATCCGACGTACTTCGATCGGCTGGGGCTTTCCATGGATCGGCCGCTCCTGCAGACCTTGAAGCGGCACGGGTACGAAGGGCCGCGGGCGCCGGTGTTCATTCAATCGTTCGAGGTGGCCAACCTCAAGCGGCTGCGGCGCAAGACGCGGCTGCCGCTCGTGCAGCTCATCGAGGCGAGCGGGGCGCCATTCGATTGCGTCGCAAGCGGGGATGGGCGGACTTACGCGGATCTGATTACGCCGGCGGGACTTGCGGAGATCGCGACGTACGCGAACGCAATCGGGCCGAACAAGTCGTTGGTGATTCCGCGTGAGGCGGGCGGCGCGCTGACCACGCCGACGACGCTCGTGCGCGATGCACACGCGGCGGGGCTCGCGGTGCATCCGTGGACGTTTCGCGCGGAGAACCATTTCCTGCCGAGTCCGCTGACGCGCGGCGGCGCGCCGACCGATCTCGGCGATCTCGAGGGCGAATTGCGCGCGTTTCTCGCCGCCGGCATAGATGGTTTCTTCACCGATCACCCCGACCTTGGCGTGCGCGCGCTGTCCGAGTCATTCAAGTCACGCTAGACGCGGACTGTTCACCCGCCGCTCGAGAGAGGACGAGTCTTGCAACTGGCCTGCACGGAGCTCAGTGCTGGGCCGACGGTCGCAGGCAACGTTCGCGGCGCTGTCGCGGCGACGCGCGAGCCGCGTCGTTCACGCCTTGCTGACGTGCAGCCGCAGTCCGAGTGCGTGGATGACCTGAAGAACCGTTGCGAACGCCGGATTCCCTTCAGCCGATAACGCCTTGTAGAGGCTCTCACGACCCAGCCCGGTTTCGCGCGCCACTTCGGTCATGCCGCGGGATCGTGCGATATGGCCGAGAATCGAAATGATGAGCGCGGGGTCGCCATCCTCGAGCGCGGCTTCCAGGTACTCCGCGCGCTCCGCGTCGGATTTCATGCCGCGCGCGATGTCCCACGAGCGCGTTCGCACCTTGCTCTTCTTCCTCACCGTAAACTCTCCTAAAGGGCACGTGCGAGGGCCAAGGCCAACCGAATGTCCTTCCGCTGCGTGCTCTTGTCGCCGCCGGCCAGCAGAATCACGATCTGGCAGCCTCGTTGCAGGTAATACACCCGGTAGCCTGGCCCATAGTCGATGCGCAACTCACTCACGCCTTCACCGACCGCGGCGACATCGCCCGGATTCCCCAGGCGAAGGCGCTCGATCCGAGTCTCGATGCGCACGCGCGCGCGTCTGTCGCGCAGTTTCCCGATCCACGAGATGTATTCCTCGGTTTGTCGAATCTCGATGAGCGAGTCGTCGTATCCCATAGGATACGAGTAGATCGCGCTCGGCGCAAAGGCGAAACGCGCATTTCAGGTGCAGACAGTTGGAAATGCCTGCGCTGCAACAGCGTGGCGCTAGCCGCCGAGGCGTCGTTTCAAATCGTCGAGCTCGGCGCGGAGTCGTTTGACTTCGTCTTCGAGGCGATCGATGCGCGCGGCGTCGGTGGATGGCGCTTGCAGCCCGCTCAGCGCGACGGGCGCATCCTGCGAAAGAGGTGCGCTCGCGCTTCCGCGCGGCGTTACCGGATTGGAGGCGACAGCCAGCGGCTTCTCGGGCGAGTCGGGGATCGCGCCGCTGAAGAGGTGCGCATATCGCGACTCGCGCCGCCCCGGTTCGCGCGCGAGGCGCGCGACGAACGGCCCGTCATCGCGCGTGCGCAAGGCTTCCAGAGTGGACTCGACTTCGCTCATGTCCGCAAACGGCGCCATGCGGCTCGCACGAGAGCGCAGCTCGCCGGGCGTTTGCGGTCCGCGCAGCAGCAGCTCGCACACGATCGCCAGCTCCTGCGGCGTAAATTTCAACGTGCCGAATTCGGTGTTGCAGAAGCGGTGCTGATACTTCGGTACGCGGCTGCCGAACCCCGAGCGCTCGATCACGAGATGCTTCTTCGAGAGCGCATCGAGTGTCGCCTGGACCTCGCTCTCGGACACATCCAGCACCGGATCGCGATTGCTCTTCTGATTGCACGCGTTGACGAGCGCATTCAGCGAGAGCGGGTATTGATCGGGCGTCGTGATCTGCTTCTCGATGAGGCAGCCGATGATCCGCGCCTCGAGCGGCGACAGCTCGATCTTCATTGGCGCGTCAGCTCCTCGGCCGTGACGAGGCGCGGCGCGATGTCCACCGGAACCGCGCTCAGCTTGTCGATCACACGCTGCACCTCCGGTCGCACGTGCACCTGGGTCTGCAGCAGCTTCTGCGCGGCCGCATAGTCGCCGTGCGCCTGGATCGTCATGATCTCGTGCGTGAGGTCAACTACCGCCTTCTTCGCCTTCGGCACATCGAGCGAGAACGTGCCATCGGCGGCCACGCGGATCGCGCCGTGATCGAACAAGTTGTTGACCTGCAGCGCCATGCCTTTCGCATGCGTCTGCGCGAGCCCGAACCGCAGCGTGCGGAACGACGACGCGAGGAACGTGATGTACATCGAGCGCTCCTGCTTCTTGTCGATGACGCCCTTGTCCATCAGGTACTGCAACGCCCAGAGCCCGGAGACATCGGCCTTCGCCTCTTCGAGCGGGCCGTTCAGCTCTTTCAACTCCTGGCGCACGGTCGTTTCGCGCCCGTTCACGCGGATGGTCTGCGGCCCGAGGCCGTGCATCAACTCGTGCATCAACACCGCCGTGAAGAACGGGTCGAACTGCACGTCGCCGCGGTCCTGCGGCGCGAGCGCCACGGCCGCGATCGGCACCAGCACCTTGTCGAACTTCGCCTGCTGAAAGTTCTTCAGCAGGATGCGCTTCGAGCCCTTCGCGGCCACGACGCGCTCATCGTTCGGCAGATTGAAGGCGGCCGTCTGCACGCCGTGATTGGCGTCCCCGGAATTGAACACCACGTTGACCACGCGGATCGGCGAGAAGCCGCCGAGCTTCGGGCGCCGGAATTGCGGATCGATCGGCAGGTGATCCTCGAGCTCCTGGAGCTGGCCGCTGAACTTCGCGAGCTTCTGCGTCTCGACCGGATCCGTGAGCGTGATGAACGCCTCGAACGCCGCTTTGAAATTGAACCACTCGTCCTGGTAGACCTCGTACGGCCCGATCGTCGGCTCGATGGAGGCGTCGAGCTCCATCCACGCGACGTCGCTCTCGTAGTAATCGTTGCTGATGAAGGCCGCGGCGCGCTTCTCGAGGAAGGCCTGCAACGTCGGCTGCTTGGTGAGCGCGGCGGCCTCGCGCAGCAGGCGCGCCATCTCCATGAGCTCACCCTGATACTCGAGCGAGTAGGGCACCGCGATGAGCTTGCCTTGCGTGTCGCGGCGGATCGTCGTGAAGAAGCCGGTGGCCGCTTCGTGCTCGGCCTTGGGCAGGGAGCCGAGCCACTTGTCGACCTCTTCGCGCGTCGCGTCGGCCGGGTAGAAATTCGCCTGGGGCGGTTTCGCCGGCACGCCGGGCAGGAACGGCTCGTTATCATCCAGCTCCGACCAAGGCCCCTTGTTGATCAGGAAGTAGTCGAGTCGCGCTTGCCCGAGCGGCGACCGATCGTTCAGCAGCGACAGGAGCAACGACGGCGTGCTCGCCGAGATCTGCCGCATGTAGAGCGCGTCGAGAATCTGCGCCGCCTGGATCATGCGCACCAGCGCCTGCCGCTCGTTGTCCGGCAACGCGGAAACGTCGACGCGGATGTCGACGGGCGCGAGCCGTGCCGACATCGCTTGCAGCTCCGGCAGGGTGGCGGGAGTGGCGTGTGCGGTGTGAGCTTGGAATCCCATGATGCAGAGCACCGCAGCGATCGCGACGCGCAGGGCAATTCCCATCGATCGTCCCCTGAAGCACCCGCAATCACCACGGGCGCGGCATCTTAATCGAGCGGGGGTCAGCCGCGCAGCCGCCGTGGATTCGCTTCGACGAAAACCAGCGACCCCTGGTCGGGATTCTCCGAATCGCCGCGCGCGGCGGCCTCTTCGAGGATACGGCGCGTGCGCGCCGCGGCACCGTTGACTTCGGCGGGCACGGCGTCGGCGGTGACCGGATGCGCGACGAGATAGCCCTGCACACCGAGCGGGCCGCAGCGGGACAGGAATTCGAGCTGCGGGTCGCGCTCCACCCCTTCCGCGATGACGTGGAGCCCGAGGCCGTGACACAGGGCGATGATCGAGCGCGCGATGGCCGCGGAGCGGGGGTTCGTATCCACCGCTTCCACCAGCATCCGGTCGAGCTTCACGCGCGTGATCGGCAGCTGTTCCAGCGAGGTGAGCGACGAGTAGCCGATGCCGAAGTCGTCGAGCGCGATCGAGACGCCCATCGCGCGCAGCCGGCGCAGCGCTTCGATCGTCGTCGCGCCGGTCTGGAACACCATCTCGGTCAGCTCGAGCTCGAGCGCGCTCGGAGGCAGGTGCGTCACTTCGAGCGCGTGCTTCACCTGATCCGGGAACGTGCCTTCGAAGAGCTGCTGGGGCGAGACGTTGATGGCGACCGACGCCCGCGCCCAGCCCTGCGCGCGCCACGCCGCCACCGCCGAGGTCGCGCCGCGCAGCACCCACTCGGTCAGCTCGTGCATGAGCCCGGTCTTCTCGGCGATGTGAATGAATTCGGTGGCGGTCGCGATGCG
>DASZSS010000233.1:0-9906 GCA_035548535.1 Steroidobacteraceae bacterium | reverse complement strand
GATGTCGCACAAAGCCGGCGTGTTCATGGATAATCCCGCGCCCGCTGATTACGGACCCGCAATGGCTCAATACATTTATACGATGAATCGGGTATCCAAGGTGGTACCCCCCAAGCGCACCATCCTGCGCGACATCAGCCTGTCCTTCTTCCCCGGCGCCAAGATCGGGGTGCTGGGCCTGAACGGCGCGGGCAAGTCGACCCTGCTGCGGATCATGGCCGGCATCGACACCGCCATCGACGGCGAGGCACGGCCACAGACCGGGATTCGCATCGGCTACCTGCCGCAGGAGCCGGAGCTCAACCCCGAACAGGACGTGCGCAGCGCCGTCATGGAAGGCGTCGGCGGCACCTACAAGCTGCTCGAGCGCTTCAATCAGATCAGCGAGAAATTCGCCGAGCCCCTCGGCGAAGACGAGATGAATGCACTGCTCGAGGAGCAGGCGAAGCTGCAGGACGCGATCGACGCGGCCGGCGGCTGGGAGCTCGAGCGCAAGCTCGAGATCGCCGCCGATGCGCTGCGCCTGCCGCCGTGGGAAGCGAAGATCGCGACGCTGTCCGGCGGCGAGAAGCGCCGCGTGGCGCTCTGCCGGCTGCTGCTCTCCGCGCCCGACATGCTGCTGCTCGATGAGCCGACCAACCATCTCGACGCGGAGTCCATCGCCTGGCTCGAACGCTACCTCGAGGAGTATCCGAGCACCGTCATCGCGGTGACGCACGATCGCTACTTTCTCGACAACGTCGCCGAGTGGATTCTCGAGCTCGACCGCGGGCACGGGATCCCCTGGCAGGGCAACTACTCCTCCTGGCTCGAGCAGAAGGAGAAGCGCCTCGCGCTCGAAGAGCGGGAGCGCGAAGCGCTGCGCAAGACACTCGAGCGCGAGCTCGAATGGGTGCGCCAGAATCCGAAGGCGCGCCAGGCGAAGAGCAAGGCGCGCCTGCAGCGCTTCGAGGAGCTGCAATCGAAGGAATTCCAGGAGCGCAACGAGACGAACGAGATCTACATCCCGCCGGGCGACCGGCTCGGCGATCTCGTCATCGAAGTGAAGAACCTGCGCAAGGCGTACGGCGATCGGCTGCTGATCGACAATCTGTCGTTCAATCTGCCGGCCGGCGGCATCGTCGGCATCATCGGTCCGAACGGCGCCGGCAAGACCACGCTGTTCCGCATGCTCACCGGCGCCGAGAAGCCGGATGCCGGCGAAGTGCGCATCGGGCCCACCGTAAAGCTCGCGTACGTCGATCAATCGCGCCATGCGCTCGACGACAAGAAGACCGTGTGGGAGGAAGTCTCCGGCGGCCTCGACATGCTGAAGGTCGGCAACTACGAGACGTCCTCGCGCGGCTATCTCGGGCGCTTCAACTTCAAGGGCCCGCAGCAGCAGCAGCTCATCGGCGAGCTCTCGGGCGGTGAGCGCAATCGCGTGCACCTCGCGAAGGTGCTGAAGTCGGGCGGCAACGTGCTGCTGCTCGACGAGCCTACGAACGACCTGGACGTGGAAACGCTGCGCGCCCTGGAAGAGGCGCTGCTCACCTTCCCGGGCTGCGCGGTGGTGATCTCGCACGATCGCTGGTTCCTCGATCGCATCGCCACGCACATCCTCGCGTTCGAGGGGGACTCGCAAGTTGTCTGGTTCGAAGGCAACTACCAGGAATACACCGAAGACTACAAGCGCCGTAAGGGCGAGGACGCCGCCCAGCCGCATCGGATCAAGTACAAGCCGCTCACCCGTTGATGCGGACTCCATGAGCGCCGTGACCCGCGAGCAGGAGGAGCCCTCGTCGATCTGGCGGTGGCTCGGCCCGCTCGCCTCACTCCTCGTCTTCGGCGCGGTGGCGTACGTGCTCCACCGCGAGATCGCGCACCTGCACGTGCGCGACATCGTGCGTCACCTCGGATTGATCCCGCGCTCCGCGGTGGGCGCCGCGCTGGCGCTCACCGCGATCAGCTACTGGCTGCTGAGCTATTACGACTGGCTCGCGATGCGCTTCATCCGCAAGGCGATGGCGTATTCGCGGCTGCTGTTCACGTCGTTCATCGCGTACGCCTTCGGGCACAACCTCGGGCTCGCGGCCTTTACCGGCGCGGCCATCCGCATGCGGCTCTACGGATCGGCGGGGCTCACGGCGGTCGAGGTCGTGACGGCGCAGGGCTTCTGCAGCCTGACGAGCGCGATCGGCCTGACGACGCTCGAAGGACTGTCGCTCGCGATCGAGCCGGACAAGCTCGGACACGTGCTGCATCTGAACGCCGCGTGGTCGCGCGCGCTCGGATTCATCCTCCTGGCGGCGGTCGCGGCATACGTCCTCGCCTGCGTGTTCCTTCGCAGACCCATCGAGATTCGCGGCTGGCAGCTACGCATGCCGCGGCCGCCGTTGGCGTTCGCGCAGGTCGTGCTGGGCGTGGTAGACCTTGCGGTAGCGTCCGCGATTCTGTGGGTGCTGCTGCCGAACAGCGCTAGTGTCACCTATTTCGCTTTCCTCGGTGCGTACGCGGCGGCGGTGACCGCGACCATCATCAGCCACGTGCCGGGCGGCCTCGGCGTGTTCGAGGCGGTGATCATCCTCGCCATTCCACAGGTGTCCGCGAGCTCGCTGCTGAGCTCGATGCTCGTGTATCGCGCCACCTACTACCTCGTGCCGCTCGCGGTCGCGGCGCTGATGTTCGGCGCAAAGGAGCTGGAAGCACGCCGCGGCTCGATCGCGCGCGCGCACGAGCTGGCGTCGCTGTACATTGCACCCATCGTGCCGCAAGTGGCGGGCACGCTCACGTTCCTCGCGGGCGTGCTGCTGCTGATCTCCGGGTCGACGCCGGCCATCGAGCTGCGCCTCGACGTGCTCCGCCACATCCTGCCGCTCGCCGTCCTCGAAGCGTCACATCTCGCCGGCAGTGCCATCGGGCTCGGGCTGATCGTGCTGGCGCGCGCGTTGTTTCGGCGCGTCCAGGCGGCCTATCACATCTCGTTCTGGCTGCTGGTCGCGGGCATCGGCGCCTCCCTGCTGAAAGGTCTCGACTTCGAGGAAGGCATCGCGCTCGGGATCGTGCTGATCGTGCTGACGCTCGGTCGGCGCGCGTTCTATCGGCCGACGTCGATCCTCGAAGAGCGCTTCACGCCGATCTGGGCGGCGAGCGTCGCGGGGGTGATCGCGACCGCGATCTGGATCGCGATGTTCGCGTACCGGCACGTCGAATACTCGCGCGAGCTGTGGTGGACCTTTGCGCTGGACGCCAACGCGCCGCGCGCATTGCGTGCAACGCTGGTCGTGGTGCTGCTCGCCACGGCGTGGCTGCTCCTGAACCTGCTCCAGCCCGCCAAGCCGGAGCCGGCCGTCGCCGACGAAGCGGATCTCGAGCGCGCGAAGAAGATCATCGCGCAGAGCGATCTCACGATGGCGAACGCCGCGCTGACGGGCGACAAGCGACTGCTCTTCAGCGATACGAACGATGCGTTCGTGATGTACCAGGTGAACGGGCGCAGCTGGATCGCGCTCGGCGATCCCGTCGGGCCGAAGGCTCGCGCCGAAGAGCTGGTGTGGCGCTTCCGCGAGCTCTCGGACCATCACGGCGGCCGCACGGTCTTCTATCAGGCGAGCGGCGATCGCCTGCCGCTCTATGTGGACCTGGGTCTCGCCGCCCTGAAGATCGGCGAGGAAGCGCGCGTGCCGCTGCAGCAGTTCTCGCTCGAGGGGCCGGCGCGCGCGGACCTGCGACAGGCGCATCGACGCGCCGAGCGCAGTGGCGCCTCGTTCGAGATCCTGCCGCTCGAGAAGGTCGAGGCACTGCTGCCGCACCTCGCCCGCATTTCCGATGCGTGGCTCGCCGAGAAATCCACGGCCGAGAAGCGTTTCTCGGTCGGCGCGTTCTCCGAGGACTACATCAAGCAATTCCCCATCGCGCTCGTGCGCAGCGAGGGCACGCCGTCGGCGTTCGCCAACCTCTGGCCGACGGGCACGAAGGAGGAGCTGTCGGTCGACCTCATGCGCTTCGGACCGGACGCGCCGCGCGGCGCGATGGATTACCTCTTCATCGAGCTGATGCTCTGGGCGAAAGCCCAGGGCTACCGCTGGTTCAATCTCGGCATGGCCCCGCTCGCCGGTCTCGAGCGCCACCCGCTCGCGCCCGCCTGGCACCGGGTGGGGAACTTCGTGTTCCGCCATGGCGAGCACTTCTACAACTTCGAAGGCCTGCGCCGCTACAAGGCCAAGTTCGATCCCGTGTGGGAGCCGCGCTATCTGGTCGCGCCGGGGGGCGTGGCGCTGCCGCGCATCCTCGTGGACGTCTCCGTCCTCATCGCGGGCGGCATGAAAGAGCTGTTCGCGCGATAACTGCCGAATGTGACGCCGTTCCGCGACAGGCGCCGGAACCGCGAATCGCGGCTCAAGTCCGGCGCGCGCGCGCCGTTAATTGAGCCAGGAGTCACTTGTCGGAGCCCTGCGGCTATGACGGCCTATACACGTCCATCCACACTCGCCGCCTACCAGAGCGTCGCCACGCACGGCGGCGTCGCTGCCGCAGATCCGCATCGCCTCGTCGTGATGCTGATGGACGGCGCGCTCGAGCGTATTGCCCGCGCGCGGGGCTGCATCGGCAACGGGGCGCTCGCGGAGAAGAATCAGCTCCTGAGCAGCGCCGTCTCGATCGTGGATGAGCTGCGCTGCAGCCTCGATCTCGAGAAGGGCGGCACCATCGCCGCGAACCTCGACGACCTCTACGACTACATGTGCCGCCAGCTCATGAAGGCCAATCTCACCAACCGCATCGAGACTCTCGACGAGGTCTCGCACCTGCTGAACGAGATCCGCAGCGCGTGGATCGCGCTGCCGGCGGAGGCCCGCGCACTGCGTCCCAGTCCGCGCTAGCGCGGCGTGCACGCGCCGATCGGTAGGTACACAATCCCAACCCCCTCGAACTCGCGCCCTCGAGGACAGCGCCATGTACGACGGTTCGGATACAGTCATTCTGTTCGAAGAGCTGGCCTATCAGGACATCCTGCCGGTCGCGTGGCGACCGCTCGGCGACCAGATCGATCCGGACCTCGCGGCGAGCTACATGGCCTCGAACGTGCGCGTGCTGCAGGCGGCCACGGCCCTGCAGGAGCAGGGCCAGGTCGAGAAGCCCGACGAGAACAATCCGCATTCGGCAGATTTCCTGCGCATCGAGATGAAGATCAACCTGCTGCTCGATGTGGTCGGGCGCATCCTGGCAGCCAATCAGCCGCGGCCGCCCGCCGTCGCCATCCGCTTCAACGCGCTCGGCGCCACCTTTCAGGGGGCGCAACCGCTCCCGAAGCCCGGCGCGCAGGGATCGGTGGACATCTACCTGCGCGAATGCGTGGCGGAGCCCCTGCGTCTCATCGGCCGCGTGGCGAACGTCTCGTCGAGCGGGGAGATCAAAGTCCGCTTTCTGCCGCCGGGTGAAGCGACGTCGGACCTGCTCGAGAAGCTCGCGTTCCGGCGCCACCGCCGCCAGGTGGCCGGCAGCCGGAGCGCTCCGCGCCCGCGCCGCTGAACACTGCCCTCGCGGAGCGCGATAGCGCGATTGCGCAGCGGCGCTTGCCTCGCGGCCGGTGACTGCCGCTCGCGCGGCAGACTCTTGCCGCTTGCGCGCGACTGCAGGGCGGCGCGCCTCTCGTCACTCGCTCCGGAAACTTTAGTGCTCCGGTCACGCACACGCCGCAAGTGTGAGCGAGATCACGCGTATCAACTCCGACACACGTGCTGCATCACGCTCTTGGCTTGGCTCATAAATTAACAATACGCCCACGTTTGCAGGCGAAGTTCGCGACGCCGACGTAAATGAAGAGAGTCGGCGGGCAGAAGTTGAAAGTGGAGAATCCGTGCACGCAGAAGAGTTGGCCACCAGCCCGCGTATGAGCGGGCCGGAAGGCACCGGGGCGCCATCGTTGACGGTGATCGAGAACAATGAGCGTCCGCGCGTTCGTTTACCGACCGGCACCTCGCCGGCGATTCGCGAAGTCATCTCCCTGATCCGCCAGGTTGCGGAACACGATTCCACGGTTCTCATCCTCGGCGAGTCGGGCACCGGCAAAGAAGTGGCCGCGCGCGCGATCCACGATCTGTCACCGCGCCGGCATCGGCCCTTCGTCGCGGTGAACTGCGGCGCGATCCCCGCGGAGCTGCTCGAGAGCGAGCTGTTCGGCCACGAGAAAGGTGCGTTCACGGGCGCCATCGCGGCGCGCAAGGGACGGTTCGAGATCGCCGAGGGCGGCACGCTCTTCCTCGACGAGATCGGCGACATGAGCCCGACGATGCAGGTGAAGCTGCTGCGCGTTCTGCAAGAGCGCGTCTTCGAGCGCGTCGGCAATCACGTGCCCATGCGCTGCAACGTACGCATCATCGCGGCGACTCACCGCAATCTCGAAGAGTCGATCGCGCGCGGCACGTTCCGCGAAGACTTGTTCCATCGTCTGAACGTATTTCCCATCGAGATGCCGCCGCTGCGCTCGCGTCTCGAAGACCTGCCGCTGCTCGTGCGCGACTTCACCGCGCAGAACGTGGCCGAAGGTCGCGGACAGGTGCAATTGTCCTTGCGCGCGCTCGCCGCGCTCGCGCTCTGCCCGTGGCCGGGCAACGTGCGCGAGCTCGCGAATCTCATCGAGCGGCTGTCGATCGTCGCGGGCGGGCGCACTGCGGATATCGCGGATTTGCCCGCGAAATACCGACCCGCCGACTGGTCGGCGCAATGGGTCGCGCCGCCGTTCGCGAGCGAGATCGCGGCGCTCGACACGACGGTCGCCGAGCGCATTCTGCTCGACGGCGATGCATTGCCGGACGGCACGAAGCTCCTGCCCCTCGAAGAGGAAGAGGCGCTCGAGTGCGACGACGACCACTGCCTTCACGCGCACGAATCGAACGGCGCATCGCTAGCCGTGTTGCCGGAGAGCGGCATCGATTTGCGTGCGCATCTGCTCGACATCGAGCGCAAGCTCGTTGAGCAGGCCCTCGCGCGCTCGGGTGGCGTGGTTGCGCACGCTGCGCGTCTGCTCGGACTCCGGCGCACGACACTCGTGGAGAAGCTCCGCAAGCTCGGCATGCTGACCGGCGACGTCAGCGCCGAGGAGTGACGTGTCGGAACATTGACGGTCACGCGGCGGAGAATTGCCGCTCGCTGCCGCCGCGTGTGACCTCTCTCGCAAAACGATCGCGATTCAGCCCGGCACAGCTTTTGCACCTTCGGTCCCCGATGCACGACTTTGCATGCGAGGCCTGAATGTCCGAGGAAATCACTGTGACGGCCGACACGAATGCCGCGGCGACGCGCGCCCGTGTCGGCGAGAGCGACGCGGAGCTCGACGTCGCACGCGAGCAGCCCGGACGAGTCGAGGCCGTCGAGCTCGTCGCGTGCGCTCCGATATCGCGCCGGCTCGCCGAGCTCGCTCGCCGCGTGGCGACGAGCGATTGCACCGTGCTGATCGTCGGCGAATCGGGCACCGGCAAGGAAGTGCTCGCGCGCTACATTCACCGTCACTCGAAGCGCTCGACGCGGCCGTTCGTCGCCGTCAATTGCGCGGCCATTCCCGAGACGATGCTCGAAGCGATGCTCTTCGGCTACGAGCGCGGCGCCTTCACCGGCGCGCAGGCGACGTGCCCTGGCAAGTTCGAGCAGGCGCAAGGCGGCACGCTGCTGCTCGACGAAGTGACCGAGATGCCGCTCGCACTGCAGGCGAAGCTGCTGCGCGTTCTGCAGGAGCGTGAAGTCGAGCGACTCGGCGGACGCACGCCGATCGCGCTCGATGTGCGCGTGCTCGCGACGACGAACCGCCGCCTGCGCGAAGAAGTTTCCGCCGGACGCTTCCGCGAAGACCTCTACTATCGCCTCAACGTATTCCCGCTCGCCCTCGCCCCCCTCGCGATGAGGCGCGACGACGTGCTGCCGCTCGCCATGCAGCTGCTCGCGCGGCGCTGCAAACCGGGCGAGCGCGTTCCGGCACTGAGCGCGGATGCCGCGCATCTGCTGCTCACCTACAACTGGCCGGGCAACGTGCGCGAGCTCGACAACCTGCTGCAGCGTGCGCTGATTCTCGTGAATGGGCCGGTGATCGAGCCCGAGCACATCCAGTTCGAATTGATGAACGAGCCGCTGCAGGCCGCCGCGCTCGCACCGACGGAACCGGCACGCAAGGACAGCGCGCCCTCCTCGCTCGCGCGCAGCCTGCACGCGACGGAGACAGATCTGATTCTCGAAGCGCTGCGCACGGGCAGCGGACGGCGCGAAGTCGCCCAGCGACTCGGTATCAGCCCGCGCACGCTCCGCCACAAGCTCGCGCGCCTGCGCGAGGCCGGCGTCGCGATTCCAGCGGCCTCGTGAGGTGCTGACATGAGCCAGATGGAAATCGATCGCGTGCTCGCCACGATCCGCTCGTTCTCGGCGCAGAACGCCGGCGGCATCGGCGGTGTGGGTCAGGGCAATGCGGCCGCGGGCGCTGCCGGCAGCGCGAACGGCGTGTCCGAGTTTTCCAAGCTGCTGCAGAAGGGCATCGACGCGGTCAATCAGGCGCAGAACACCGCCAACGATCTCGCGACGAAGTTCGAGAAGGGCGTGCCCGGCGTCGAGCTGCCGCAGGTGATGCTCGAAATGCAGAAGGCGAGCGTGTCGTTTCGCGCGCTCACGGAGGTACGCAACCGGCTCGTGAGTGCGTACCAAGAAATCATGAACATGCCGCTGTGATAGGAACTGACGTATGAGCGCCGAAGCCGCTGCCCTGCCGGGGTATGCGTCGCGAGTTCCCGCAAGCCTGAAGCCGCTTCTGCTGCTCGTCGGCATTGCGGCCGCGGTCGCGGCCGGCGTCATGGTCGTGCTCTGGTCGCGCGGGCCGAGCTACAGCCTGCTCTTCACGAATCTCTCCGCCGAGGATCAAGCCCAGGTTGCGTCCGCGCTCGAGGCGGCGGGCATTCCCTACCGGATCGAAGGCACGAACGGCATGTCCGTGCCCGCCGAGAAGTTGAACGACGCGCGCCTGAAGCTCGCCGGTCAGGGATTGCCCGAGAGCAGCGGCGGCTTTGCGAACATCGCGAAAGATCCGGGGTTTGGCGTCAGTCAGTTCATGGAAGGCGCGCGCTATCAGCACGCGCTCGAGACGGAGCTCGCGCGCACCATCGCGAGCCTGCGGCCGGTCGATGGCGCGCGCGTGCATCTCGCCGTGCCCCGCGAATCCCCGTTCGTGCGCGATCGGCAGCCCGCGAGCGCCTCCGTTTTTGTCCAGCTCAAGGCTGGCAAGCGTCTCGAGCAGGAGCAGATCCAATCGATCATCAATCTGGTCGCGTCGAGTATTCCTGAGCTGGATGCGAGCCACGTCACCGTAGTCGATCAGCAAGGACGTTTACTCTCGGCGCCACAGACGAACAGCGAGCTCGCTCAACGCGAGCGGCAGTTCGAGCTGACGCGCCGACTCGAAGAGGACTACGCGCAGCGCATCGAGGCACTGCTCACTCCTTTCGTCGGCCCCGGCCACGTGCGCGCGCAGGTCGTCGCACAGGTCGATACCTCGGTCACGGAGGAAGCGCGTGAACAATACAAGCCGGACAGCCAGGTCGTCCGCAGCGAACAAACGACGGAGACCGCGAGTCGCGACAGCTCCGGCGCGCAAGGCGTGCCCGGCTCGTTGTCGAATCAGCCGCCCACGCCTGGCACGGCGCTGCCGCCCAATTCCACGGCTGCAGCTCCTGCAGCTCCGGGCGCCGCAACTGCGGGCGCTGCCAAGACACAAGGTGCGGCCGTCGCTGACGCTGCAGCCGCGGGTCCTACCAACACCTCCCGGTCGAGCACCCGCAACTATGAAATCGATCGGACCCTGGCGTACACGAAGACTCCATCCGGCCGCCTGCAGCGACTCACAGTTGCTGTGCTCATCGACAATCTGCGTACGACCGGCGCGGATGGTAAGAC
>DASZSS010000232.1:0-3730 GCA_035548535.1 Steroidobacteraceae bacterium | reverse complement strand
GATATCTCCGGCGCATGACCCGGCGGTGCGCGCCGCCGGACGCGGCGACTACAAGCTAACTAAACCCAGCGGCCGTCGTCTGCGGCGGAGCGTGTCGGATGGCCTTCGAGCGTGGCGGGTGCGCGTGAATCCGGTACGGGTCGTCAGCGGCGGCGTGCTTCGGAGCGTAGCTGCGCAAGACGGGTGGCCTTCGAGCGCCGGTCCCGTGAATCCGATGCGCATCGTCAGCGGCGCCGCACTTTCGGGCGCGTAGCTGCGTGCGGCGGAAGGCGTGCGAGCGTGCCGGGTCCGGGTGAACCCGATACGCGTCCTCAGCGACGGCGTGTTTCGGCGCGTAGCTGCGTGGGGCGGAAGGCGTGCGAGCGTGCCGGGTCCGGGTGACCTGGTGCGCGTCCTCAGCGGCGGCGTGCTTTCGGCGCGCGACTGCGCGCGGCGGATGGCGTTCGGGCGGGCGGCTTCGCTCGACCCGAAGCCTTGGCGGCGCGCACCGGGCGTGTGCCCGACGAGGTGCGCCCTGATGCGCGCTGCGGGCTTTTGCCATTCGCACCCGGGCGAGCGCGCGACCCGCGACTGTTGGCCACGGTCTGGGCGGCGGTGTGAACCGCGGTCTGGGCCGCCTTCCTGTTCGGCGCCGAGCGCTTGGCCGGAACCCGCAGCTTCAAGTGCGGCGGCTCATTCAGATTCCGCAGAAACTGCCGGCGCTCTTCCGCATCCATGTGCACCCAATCCACTTTCTCCGTGTGCGTGCGGCGTAGCTGCGCATCGGTGATGCGCGCTTCCGCATTGCCGCCGCGCGTCCACCTCGTCTCGAGTCGCGTCGTCTCGCCGGTGCGCAGCAGCTCCGCAACGGCCTGAGCCACCGCGGCGTCTCGCGCGAGCTCGCTGTGCGCAACCTTCGTGTAATACGTCCGTGCGCCGGGGAGCTCCGCGCACGCGAGCGGCACGGTGCCATCGCCTTGCCGCGTGATCGTGTAGACGAATCCGTCCTTGTGCCGCGACACGCGCGTCACGGTCTCCTGCCCCACGCCCACGACATTCGTGAAGCGCTCGTCCGGCCGCGCGAGTTGCCCGGCGAAGGACCGCGCGCTCGCGAGCAATTCGGGCTGCGGCTTCGGGCCGGTGCGGGGCCACGAGTCGGCATCGAAGAAGTCCAGCGCGGAATCGAATCCCGGCGGCGGGAGCAGGTGATACAAGCTCGGAAACGTGCTGAACACTTCGCTGGCCAGCGATTCGGCGGACTGATCCGCCGACGCGAGCCGCGCGAGCTTGCGAACCACGGCGTACACGCCCCGCACGGCCTGCACCGGCGCGTACGATCCGGAGTTCGGCGTGCCCAGCAGCACGACGCGCTCGATTTTCTGAGTGCCTTCGCACGCGAGCGCAGCGCGACTCACGAGCCCGCCCATGCTGTGCGCGACGATCATCACGCGTCCGGTTTCCGCACGCACGCGCTCGGCCAACCCGCGACCGAGGTGATCGAGGCCCAGTCGCCAGTCGTAGTCGTGAAACACGGGCGCGAAGCCCGCGATGCGCAAGTGCAGCTTCAAGCGCAAGTAGGTGAACAGCACGACGCCGAGCGGCACGATCTGCGCCGCGCCCGGTAGTTTCAGCAACGAGAGATTGCCGATGCTGATGTCCACCGGATCGATCCAGACCACATCGTTCGGCAACGGCGCGGGCCGCAGCAGCCCGAGCTGCGACCCCATGATCCCGGGCACGATGAACACACGCGGCGCCTCGACAGAGATCGGCGTCGCCAGCGCCTCGCGCGCGAGCGGCGCGAGCGCGTCGTATTCAGCCTGCCCGAAGTACGCGATCAGCTCGCGCGAGTGCTGCCCGGTCGCAAGCAACTGCTCGACGACGGAGTCGCTCCACGCGAAGCGATCGTATGGCGTGACGTGATCGGGGAGCGCGTCGAGACGTGTCACGCGTCAGCCGCTCACTGTGCACCGAGCGAGCGCACGGCAACTGCGACGGGCACCGTCGTGCCGTTCGCAAGCACCAGAACGAACGGCACCGTCTGGCCGATCGACGGGGTTTTCTTGAAGCCGCTCACCATCACGTGCAGGCCTCCGGGCTGCAACGCCACGGACTGCCCGGGCGCGACGACGAGCTGTTCGTGCATGCGCATCTGCGACTTGCCGCCCGTCACGGTCGTCTCGTGAATCATCACATGCGTCGCGATAGGCGAGCGCACGCCGACGATCGTGACCGGTTGCGCGCCCGTATTGCGCAGGACGAGGTACACGGCGGCGGTCTCCGCGCCGGGCACCTTGCGCATCCACGCATTCTGCACGACGAGCGGGCTTGCTTGCGCGACCGCGAGCGCGGGCACCGCGAAAGTGGCCACGACGGCGATGAGGCAGGCTGCGAATCGATTCAAACGTACGCTCCGGAAGGAGGGCCGGCGATTATGCCAAAGTCGCTGTGCGCGGACCGTCCGACGCTCCCGATCGATGGCGGGCTCGCGACGCGGACCGCTTACCCCGCGTGCGCTTCGATGACTTTGCAGAGGGCTTCGATGGCAGGCTTGCGCGCCGTCGATTTCCGCCACACGGCGCCTACGTGCCGCACAGGTGCCGGCTTCGCGAACGGCCGCAGCACGACCCCGCGCCCACTGCCGTAGGGGCCGCGGCTCGCCAGCTCCGGCAGCAGCGTCACGCCCGCGCCGGTGGCCACCATTTGCCGCAACGTCTCGAGGCTGGTTGCGCGGAAGTCCTGGGTTTCCTGCATCCCCACGCGGCTGCAGACCTCGAGGGCCTGGTCGCGCAGGCAATGACCGTCTTCGAGCAGCAGCAAGGGCTCGTCCTTCAAGTCGTCGAGTTTCAGCGTCGATTTCCTGGTGAGCCGATGATGCTCGGGCAGCGCGACGGTGAACGGCTCGTCGTACAACGGCCGCGCTTCGAGCCCTTCGAGATCCACCGGCAGCGCGAGAATGCCGACGTCGATCTGGCCGGCGTGCAGTTTCTGCAGCATGGGCTCCGTCTGATATTCGTAGAGGCGCAGCTCGAGCCGCGGCAATGCCTTGCGAATCTCGCGCGCGACGCGCGGCAAGAGATACGGCCCGATCGTCGGCAGCAGGGCGAGGCGCAGCTTGCCCGCGAGCGGGTCGCGATGGGCGCGCGCGAGCGCCACCACCTCCTCGCTCGCCTCGATGATCCGCCGCGCGCGCGTGACGATCTCCTCGCCGGCCGGCGTGAGGGTCACCTGCTTGGGATTGCGCTCGATGAGCTGCACGCCGAGATAGTCCTCGAGCTTCTTCAGCTGCGCGGAGAGCGTCGGCTGGCTCACGAACGACTTCTGCGCCGCGCGGCCGAAGTGCTTCTCGTCCGCGAGCGCCACGAGGTACTGCAGGTCTTTGAGCTTGAGGTCCGCCATCGCGATCGTCCGTGTCTATCGAGATTATAAAGTCAATCGATTGGATAAATGAACCGCCGGCCGGCACCATGCCCCCGTTCCCCCGAATTCAAGAGAGTGGAGACGACAAGCATGTTGGGCATTGGACAGAAATTTCCGAATTACTCGCTGACCGGCGTGGTGGCGAACGATCTCGACGAGGCGTTCCAGACGTTCACGCCGGACAGCCATGCGGGCAAGTGGCGCGTGCTGTTCTTCTGGCCGAAGGACTTCACGTTCGTCTGCCCGACCGAGATTGCGGCGTTCGGCCGGCTCGACAAGGAGTTCAAGGCGCGCGATGCGCAGCTGCTCGGTGTCAGCATCGACAGCGAAT
>DASZSS010000231.1:0-3800 GCA_035548535.1 Steroidobacteraceae bacterium | reverse complement strand
GAAGAAGCCCAGCAGCCCGAGGTTGATGACGGCGCTCGCCGCCACGTAGAGCTTGCGCCGCCGCGGCTCCTGAGCCGAGCCGACGAGCAAGCCGCAGCAGAAGTCGAGCACGGTGCTGAACAACAGCAACAGCAGGAATTTCCAGCTCCACGCGCCATAAAAGATATAGCTGGCGATGAGCAGCACGACGTTCTGCGGCGTGCGCCGGCGTACGCCCCAATACAGGCAGAACACCGCGAGGAAGAAGATGATGAAGACCGGCGAATTGAACAGCATGGCAGGTGCTCGTCAGGTTTCTAAACGCTCGCGCAGCTCGCCGAGGAACGTTGCCGCGCGCATGCCGTCGGACATGCGGTGATCGAACGCCAGCACGAGATTCTGCTGACCCCTGGCATCCGGCGCGCACAGCCCGAGGATCGCGGACTGACGCTCGTTCAGTACGGGCGTGAACGAGGTGACGCCTACGCCGGACAAATCCGTGATCGTAAACGTCCCGCCGGACACGTCCTGCATCGAGAGCTCTTCCCGGAAATAGCGCAAGGTGAGATCGCGGACGGCGCGACAGATATCGAGCTGCGAGAGCTGGCTGGCGTTCCGCACGATAGGCACGCGAAGAGACTTGCCGGCATTGACCGCGAACCCGATCGAGATCTCGCGATAGGTCCAGGCGCGGCGCTGCGCGTAGAAGCCGTTCAACTCGCGGTAATCTGCGAGCAGCGCGGCAGTCTCGTGCAGCACCAACTCCAGCAGACTCACGGGCCCGATGCTGGCAGCGAGCGATGCGAGCTTTGCTTGCACGCGCTCGGCGGCCGCGGGGACGACGACGAGGCTCGGCACGATCGCGCGATACACCTCGCTCAGCCGCACGACCTCGATGATCTTGGACGGACTCTGCTCCAGCGGCTCGGCGAGATCGAAAGCGGCTTTGTCAGCAGGGTCCGCGGCCGGCGTCACGGACGCGCTTCGTGCCGCGACATAGTCATCCGTCCGCGCGGCGCGCGCTGCCGCGACCCGCTCGACCGCGGCGACGTCGATCCGGCCGCTCGCGGGCAACTCATCGGGCGTCACACCGAGCTCACGCATGCGACGCAACGCCTTGCGGGTGTAGCGCGATTCATCGAGAGCCTGCGGCTCGGTGGATGGGGCGTTCGCGGCGGTGAGCTCCTCGAGCGAGGCATTCTTATCGTCGGTGACCCACGCGAGCACCGAGCCGACCGCGACGATGCTCTTGGGCTCGTGCCTATAGAACACGTAGCCCGTACGATCCGCGTGCACGTCGAACGTCGCCTTCGTGGTTTCGAGCGTGGCGATGACATCGCCTGAATTCACTCGCGCGCCGCGCGGCACCTGCCAGGCGACGATCACGGCGTTGTCGTCGTTCACGTTCATCTGCGGAACGAGCACCTGCGACGCTTCACGCATCGAACAGCTCCAGACAGGCGTCGTAGATATCGGCTTCGCTCGGCAGCACGAGTCGCTCGAGCTCGATTGAAGATGGAATGGGTGCGGGATGCGCGCCCAATCGGCGTACGAACAGCGGCTTTTGCCCCGAGTATGCAGTCGCGACGCCCGCGATCACTTCGCTGGCCAGATCGAAGCCGACGGCGCCCTCCTCGACCACCAGCAGCCGGCCCGTGCGCGCCACCGAGGCACGAATGACCTCGATGTCGAGCGGCGATGCGAGTAACGGGAAGATCAACTCGGGCGCAATCTCCTCGCGCTCTAGGAGCGAGGCGGCCGCGCGCTCCGCGAGTCCCGACATGCGACCGAACGCGACGACCGTGAGGTCCGGTTCTCCCGTCGGTGACAGCACGCTGCTCGGCAGCGGCGCATCGGTTTCGGACAGCACATACCCCGGCGGCAAGGGTGCAGCCGCACGTTCTTTGTAGAGCAGCTTGTTCTCGATGATGAGCACAGGGTCTTTTACGTCGCGCACGGCCTCGTACATCGGGCCGACCTGGACTCGCCCGTGCATGATGACGACGACGAGTCCCGGGACGCCGACGAAATGCTTTTCGAGGTTCTGGCTGTGCGTCGGCCCATAGCCGCGCCCTCCCCCCATCGGCGTGCGCACGATGACAGGCGCATGCACCTTCTCGGCGTACATGCTCTTGAACTTCGCGGCGTGATTGACGAGCTGATCGCAGCAGAGCGTCAGGAAATCGCCGAACATGATCTCGATGATCGGCCGCGCGCCGCCGAGCGCGAGCCCGTTACCGATGCCGACAATGGCCGCTTCGCTGATCGGCGCGTTGATGACGCGGTCGGGAAATTCGTCGGACAAGCCCCGCGTGATCTTGAAGGCACCGCCATAAGGCGAGCGAATGTCCTCGCCGATGAGCACGACCCGATCGTCTGCGCGCAGCCACGCGCGCAGCGCGCCATTGATGCCCTCGAGCTGCGTGCCCTCTTCGATTTGCGTTACACGGCGCAGGACTGTGCCGGATCGGACCCCGACCGTCGCCGGAAGCGCATCACGCGGCTTGCCGGCCGCTGCGCGCGCCACGGCACGCTCTACGCGCTCACGGGCCCCAACGAATTCGGGCGCATCGCGCCGGCTGCCGAGTGAGGCGAGCATTTCGTTCACCGGGTCGCGCGCCACGAACTCGGCGATCTCGGCGGCGTCGCGATTGTCGTCACCCTTGGAATGTGCGGCAAGGCGATACGTATCCACGCGCACGAACGCGGGCTCGCAGCGCTCGCGCACGAGCCGGACCGCGTTCTGGAGCGTCTCGCCCAGCGTCTGGTAATCCCAAGTGCTGCCGGCGTAGGTCGTGATGCCGAACGCGGCCGCGCGCGCGCAGATATCGCCGGCCAGCGTTTCGCGCTGATGGGTCGACTGCGCGTACAGATTGTTCTCGAGCAGGATCAACAACGGCAAACCCCACTTCGCCGCCATGTTGAACGTCTCGTAAATCACGCCTTCGCCGAGAGTGCCATCGCCGATGCACACGGCCACGACACTGCGACGACCGACTCGCTTCTGCGCGAATGCGAGTCCGGCGGCCACGGGGACGATGCCGCCTTGCACGCCATTGCTGTAGAAGCGCCGCCCGCAGAGATGCTGACTGCCGCCGATGCCGGTGCAGACACCGGCGCTCGTGCCCATGATCTCCGCGATCAAGCCTTCGACGTCGTCCGTCCAGGCAATGAAGTGCCCGTGACAACGGTGGTTGGAAAAAATGATGTCGCGTTCGGGATCGAGGCTCTCCGCCAGCAGCACCGCCGACAGCTCCTGCCCGATGCAGGTGTGCGTCGTGCCCGCGACCTTCCCTTCGGAAAAGAGTGCGAGGAGGCGCTCTTCCACGAGCCGGATGAGGTACGCGCGCTGCAGGCGGGTGTCGATCATCGCGCCTGGGCTCCGGCGATGCGTGCACACACCGCGGGAATACTGACCATGTCCGTCGCGTCGGCGCCATCGAAACGCACACCGAACTCCGACTCGAGCGCAATGATGAACTCGACGTGCTTCAGCGAAGTCCAGCGCGGCTCCGTCGCTCGCTCGAGCTGCGCATGAAAGGCGATCCGGGGCCCGAACACCCGTCGAAAGACCTTCTCGATGCGGACGAGGAGCGCCGCATCGTTGACCACTGCGCTCATGGACTCGAGCCGTCGTGTGCGAGACGCGGTCCGGCAGTGTTGGTGACGTGGAGCTGAGCAGTGATGAAGTCGGCGAGCATACGGTGCCCCTCTGCAGTGGGGTGGTTGTTTCGATGCATGACGTAGAGCGAGCCCGGATCGGATACGGACTGGAACATGGGCACGGTATCGATCACCTCGACTCCGCGTGCGCGCAGGAG
>DASZSS010000230.1:0-4474 GCA_035548535.1 Steroidobacteraceae bacterium | reverse complement strand
CCGACGAGCTCGGCGGGCTGCACCGACTCGATCCCGCGCTCGGCGGCAAGCCAGGCGGCGGCGGCAGCCGAGTCGCGATCGACCTCCTCGCCGTTGCGCTCGGGAAGCTTCTGCACGAGCAGGCCCACCGTGCGCTGATCGTTCGCGGCAAGTCGCACGCGCGTGGGCAATTGCTCGGACGACGCGAAATACTCCTCGAGGCACGCCGACAGCGAATCGCCCGACAGCGGCACGATGCCCTGATAGCGCATGTCGCGCTCGGCCGCCTCGATGGTCACGAGCACGCGGCCGTCCTCGCCGACAAGCCGGCGAAATGTTTGCGCGGAGACCGCATGCGCCGCCCGCGCAATTGCCGCGAAGGGATCGTTGCCCTCTTCACCCGCGCCGACATCGAGAAAGGCCGTGCGCTCCTGCGCGGGGCCGGTGTCACTGCTCGCGTCGGCGGTGGCGCTTGCTGCCGCCGCCTCGCCATCGTTCAGGCGCGCGACCGCGCGGACGCGAAAGTCGTGCGTGCATTGCGCGACGAGCAAACGGACCTGCCCCTGGCTCTCGAGCTGCAGGGTGAGCGTGCCTTGAAACTTGAGGGTGGCCGCGAGCAGCACCGAAGCGCTCACGGCTTCGCCAAGAAGATCGCGCACCGCCGCCGGGTACTCCTGATGCGCGCGTAGATCGCGCCACGCGTCCTGCAGATCGACCCAGTATCCTCTAACCGGCTGATTCTCGATGATGAAGCGGCGCACCTCGTTGGGTGTCGTGTGAATTGCGCTCATGGTCGGGCGAGGATGGGGCCAGGCGCCGCAAACCTCAACCGCCGCTCGCGGACTTCAGCGACCCGCTCAAGAGCCTCAGCGGCCGCTCGCGCACCGCAAGGGCCGCTCGCGCACCGCAAGCGCCGCCCGCGCACCGCAAGCGCCGCCCGCGCACTTCAAGCGGCCGCTCGAGACCCTCAGCCGCCGCTTCAGCACCGCATCCGCCGCTCGCGAGCGCGGCGGCGGATCGCGCGCCCCAGCCGGGCAGTTCATTTGTGCCTTGGCCGTGCGGTTTCCTCGCTCACGTGTCAGCCGGGCAGCTTCTTCTTCAGCAGCTCGTTCAACTGCGCCGGATTCGCCTTGCCGCCGGTCGCCTTCATCACCTGGCCGACGAAGAAGCCGAAGAGCTTGTCCTTGCCGGCGCGATACTCGGCGAGCTGCGCAGGGTTCTTCGCCATGACTTCGTCGATCGCCTTCTCGATGGCCAAGGTGTCGGTAATCTGGCGCAGACCCTTCTCTTCGATGATGGCGTCGGCGGCGCGCCCGCTGCTCCACATCGCTTCGAAGACTTCCTTCGCGATCTTCCCCGAAATGGTGTTGTCGCGGATGCGGTTGATGAGCCCCGCGAGCCCGCTCGCGGAGATGCGGCTCGCACCGATCTCGAGCCCCTCCTTGTTGAGTGCCGCGGCCAGCTCCCCCATCACCCAGTTCGCCGCGAGCTTCGGCTCGCCGCCGATCTCGCGCACCACCTGCTCGTAGTATTCCGCGAGCTCACGGCTCGCGGTGAGCACGCCGGCGTCGTAGGCCGAGAGCCCATAGTCCTTCGTGAAGCGGGCCGCCTTCTGGTCCGGCAGCTCCGGCAGGCTCTTGCGGACGCCCGCTATGAAGGCATCGTCGAGCGCCACCGGCAGCAGGTCCGGATCAGGGAAATAGCGGTAGTCGTTCGCCTCTTCCTTGCTGCGCATCGAGCGCGTCTCGCCCTTGTCCGGATCGTAGAGCCGCGTCTCCTGCCGCACCGTGCCGCCCGACTCGAGAACGTCGATCTGCCGCTCGACCTCGTAGTTGATGGCCCTCTCGACGAAGCGGAACGAGTTCAGGTTCTTGATCTCCGTGCGCGTGCCGAACTGCGCGGCGCCCTTCTTGCGCACCGAGACGTTCGCGTCGCAGCGGAACGAGCCCTCCTGCATGTTGCCGTCGCAGATCTCGAGATAGCGCACGAGCGTGTGCACCTTTTTCATGTACGCGACGGCTTCCTTCGCCGAGCGCAGGTCCGGCTCGGACACGATCTCGAGGAGCGGCGTGCCGGCGCGATTCAGGTCTATGCCGGAGGCATTCCCCAGGCCCTCGTGCAGCGACTTGCCCGCGTCCTCCTCGAGGTGCGCGCGCGTGATCCCGATGACCTTCTTCGAGCCGTCCTCCAGCACGATCTCGAGCCGGCCCCGCGCCACGATCGGCAGCTCGTACTGGCTGATCTGATAGCCCTTCGGCAGGTCGGGATAGAAGTAATTCTTGCGGGCGAACACCGAATGCGGGCAGATCGTCGCCTCGATGGCGAGCCCGAACTTCACGGCCATGCGCACCGCTTCGGCGTTCAGCACGGGCAGCACACCCGGATAGCCGAGGTCCACGAGATTCGCCTGCGCGTTCGGCGGCGCGCCGTAGGCCGTCGGCGATCCGGAGAAGATCTTCGACTTCGTTGCGAGCTGCGCGTGAATCTCGAGCCCGATGACTGTGTCCCACTCACTCATGCGAATTTCTCAGGCACGCGCCGATGCCAGTCCGTCTCTTTCTGGTAGACGTGCGCGGCATTCAAGATCTTCTCTTCGCCGAAATGCGGCCCGACGATCTGCAGGCCGACCGGCAGCCCGCCGACGAACCCGCACGGCACCGAGATGGCCGGCAGCCCCGCGAGGTTCGCGCCGATCGTGTAGATGTCGTTCAGGTACATCGTGATCGGGTCCGCCGTCTTCGCGCCGAGCGCGAAGGCCGGGGTCGGCGTCGTCGGCCCCATGAGCACGTCCACCTCTTTGAAGGCGCGCTCGAAGTCCCGATTGATGAGCTGCCGCACCTTCTGCGCTTGCAGGTAGTACGCGTCGTAGTAGCCCGCGGACAGCACGTAGGTGCCCGTCATGATGCGACGCTTGACCTCGGCGCCGAAGCCCTCGCCACGCGAGCGGCAGTAGAGGTCCATGAGGTCCTTCGGGTTCTCGCAGCGATGGCCGAAGCGCACGCCATCATAGCGCGCGAGGTTCGAGGAGCACTCGGCCGGCGCGACGACGTAGTAGGTCGGCACGGATAGCGGCAGGCTCGGCAGGCTCACCTCTTTCAACTGCGCGCCGAGCTTCTCGTACACGGCGAGCGCTTCGCGGATGCGCTTCTCCGTCTCGGCGTCGAGCCCCTTGTCGAAGAACTCCTTCAGCAGTCCGATGCGCATGCCCGCAAGGGGCGCATTCAGCGCGAGCTCGTAGCTCGGTACGGCGCGCTCGACGCTCGTCGAGTCGTTCGGATCGAAGCCCGCCATGGCGCCGAGGAGGAGCGCCGCATCTTCGGCGCTCGCGGCGATCACGCCGCCCTGATCGAGGCTCGACGCGAACGCGATCATCCCGTAGCGAGACACGCGACCGTACGTGGGCTTGAGGCCCGTCACACCGCACAGCGCGGCGGGTTGGCGAATCGAGCCGCCGGTGTCGGTAGCCGTCGCGGCCGGCGCGATGCGCGCCGCCACCGCGGCCGCGGACCCGCCGGACGAGCCGCCGGGCACCATCCGGGGATCCCACGGATTCTTCACCGGGCCGTAGTAGCTCGTCTCGTTGGAGGAGCCCATCGCGAACTCGTCCATGTTCGTCTTGCCGAGCATCACGGTGCCCGCGGCCTTCAACTTTGTGACGACCGTCGCATCGTAGGGCGAAACGAAGTTGTCGAGCATCCGCGAGCCGCACGTCGTCCGTACACCTGCGGTGCAGAAGATGTCCTTGTGCGCGAGCGGCACGCCCGTCAGCGGGCCGGCGCGACCGGCGGCGAGCGCGCGATCCGCCTCGGCGGCCGCGGCGAGCGCTTCCTCACGCGTCACCGTGATGAAGGCGTTCAGCGCCGGCTGGCTCGCCTCGATTCGGTCGAGGTACAGCTTCGCGAGCTCGACGCTCGAGAACTCTTTCGCGCGCAGCCCGGCAGCGAGCTGCGCCACGGTCCTGGAAAAGATACTCACTCGATGACCTTCGGCACTAAATAGAGACCTGCTGCAACTGCCGGCGCGTTCCGCTGATACTCCTCGTGCGCATCGCGCTCCGTCACCACGTCCGGACGCAGTCTTTGTGCGAGTCCCGGCAGCGGATGAGCCATCGGCTCGACACCCGCGGTCGCGGCGCGATTGAGCTCGCCGACGAAGTCGAGAATGCTCGAAAGGCTCTGCTGATAGACCGGAATCTCGGTCTCCTTCAGTTCGAGCCGCGCCAAGTGCGCGATGCTCGCGATCTGTTCGCGTGTGAGAGGCATAGGGGAATCACGAAAATCAGCGTGAAAAACAGCGCAAAATCATACAGCTTGCCTTGCCCATTGTCGCATCGGTTGCTAGATTACGCGCCACCTTTGGGGTCCCTCCTGCTCGCACTTTTCCCGGTCGCTTCATGTTCAAACGCCTGCGCGGATACTTTTCCAGCGATCTCTCGATCGATCTGGGCACAGCCAACACACTGATCTACGTCCGCGACAAGGGAATCGTGCTGAAC
>DASZSS010000229.1:0-17100 GCA_035548535.1 Steroidobacteraceae bacterium | reverse complement strand
GCCCGCACCGCGGCGCCTGCACCCCACCGGCCGCACCGGCCGGCGGGCCCGCGGGGCTGCATTTCAGTGCTGAGCCGACGGTCACAGGCAACGTTCGCGGCGCTGCCGCCGGATCGGGCAGGTCGGAGCTGAGCTCGCTCCTGGCGGGGTCCGACCCCGTCTGCAACCCGCCGCCACGTCGCCGCAGAAAGCGCCCGCCCCCCATACCCCGTACAATCGAGCGTTCCTGCCATTCGGGAACACGCGAATGTCACCCCCCGTTTACTCCAGCGCTCTAGAGCTGATCGGCAACACGCCGCTGCTCGAAGCGCGCCGCCTCGACGCGGCGCCCTGCCAGCTCTTCCTCAAGCTCGAAAACCAGAATCCGGGCGGCTCCATCAAGGACCGCGTCGGCCTCTACCTGGTCGAAGCCGCCGAACGCGACGGCCGCCTGAAGCCGGGCGGCACGCTCATCGAAGCGACCGCGGGCAACACGGGCCTCGGCCTCGCGCTGGCGGCGGGCCAGAAGGGCTACCGCCTGCTGCTCGTCATCCCCGACAAGATGAGCCAGGAGAAGATCTTTCACCTGAAGGCGATGGGCGCCGAAGTGGTCATGACCCGCTCGGACGTGCACAAGGGTCATCCCGAGTACTACCAGGACCTCGCCGCGCGTCTCGCCAAAGAAACTCCCAACTCGCTGTACGTGAACCAGTTCGGCAACGACGCGAACCCCAAGGCGCACGAGGAGACGACGGCGCCGGAAATCTGGGAGCAAATGCAGCACAACCTGGACGCGGTCGTCGTCGGCGTCGGCACCGGCGGCACCGCGACCGGCCTGTCGCGGTACTTCGCGCGGGTCGCGCCCCACGTCGAGATCGTTCTGGCGGACCCCGTGGGCTCCGTGCTCGCGGAGTACGTGCGCACCGGCAAGCCGGGCCACGGGGAGCGCTCCTGGCTAGTCGAAGGGATCGGCGGGGATTCCGTACCGCCCGTCGCGGACCTGTCCCGTATCAAAACTGCATACACCATCCCGGACAAGGAATCGTTCGAGACCTGCCGGATGCTGCTGCGGAAGGAGGGGATCATTGCCGGTACATCCACCGGCACGCTGCTCGCGGCCGCTTTGCGGTACTGCCGTGAGCAGAAGGTCGCAAAACGCGTAGTCACATTCGTCTGCGACAGCGGCAACAAGTATCTTTCCAAGGTCTACAACGATTACTGGATGATCGATCAGGGGTTCCTCGAGCGCGAGCGCTTCGGGGACCTGCGCGACCTCATCGCGCGGCGCCACTGGGAGCACGCCGCGGTGACGGTGAATGCGAATGAGACCGTGCTCGCAGCATATCGGCGCATGAAGCTGTACGACGTCTCGCAGCTGCCGGTGCTCGACAACGGCGACATCGTCGGCATCGTGGACGAGGAGGACGTGCTGCTCGAAGTGTTCTCGAATCCGAAGCACTTCGAGGAGCCGGTGACGATGGCGATGGAGCGCCATCTCGTGACGGTTCAGGCGGATGCGCCGCTGTCGCGCCTGATGGAGATCTTCCGCAGCGGAATGGTCGCCATCGTCATGGACGGCTCGCGGTTTCTGGGGCTCGTCACGCGCATCGATCTGCTGAATTGGTTGCGCCGGCGGCAAGTGGACGGTTGAGCGGAGCAGGCATGGCTAGCGGGGAACACGACAGCTTTGGATTCAATACACGCGTCATTCACGGCGGCCAGCGCCCCGACCCGCTGACCGGCGCGATCATGCCGCCGATCTACGCCACGTCGACCTACGTGCAATCGAGCCCCGGCGTGCACAAGGGGTACGAGTATTCGCGCACCGCAAACCCGACGCGCGATGCGCTGCAGGCGAGTCTCGCGAATCTGGAAGGCGGCGCGGCCGGGTTCGCGTTCGCATCGGGGCTCGCCGCATCGGCGACCATCATCGACCTGCTCGATTCCGGATCGCACATCATCGCCATGCACGATCTGTATGGCGGCAGCTACCGGCTGTTCGAGAACGTGCGCAAGCGCTCGGCCGGCCACGACGTGTCGTTCGTCGATCTCACCGACCCGGCGGCGCTCGAGGCGGCCATCCGGCCGAACACGCGGCTCATCTGGGCGGAGACGCCGACCAATCCGCTGCTGAAGATCGTCGACCTGCGCGCGATCGCGACCATTGCGAAGAAGCGCGGGATCCTCACGGTGTGCGACAACACGTTCGCCACACCCTACCTGCAGCGGCCGCTCGAGCACGGCATCGACATCGTCGTGCACTCGACGACGAAGTACATGAACGGCCACTCGGACGCGATCGGCGGCGCCGCGGTGATTCGCCACGGCGCCGACGAGCTGCGCGAGAAGCTCACGTATCTGCAGAATGCGGTCGGCGGTGTGCCCGGTCCGTTCGACTCATTCCTGACGTTGCGCGGGATCAAGACGCTCGCGCTGCGCATGGAGCGGCACTGCGCGAACGCGCTGGCCGTCGCGCAATTTCTCGAGTCGCATCCCAAGGTGGCGCGCGTCATCTATCCGGGGCTCGCGAGCCATCCGCAGCATGCGCTCGCGAAGCGGCAGATGCAGGGCGGCTTCGGCGGCATCATCACGGCGGAGCTGCGCGGCGGGCTCGCGGAGGCGCGGCGCTTCCTCGAGCGCTGCCACCTGTTCGCGCTCGCGGAAAGTCTCGGCGGCGTCGAGAGCCTCATCGAGCATCCGGGCCTCATGACACACGCGTCGCTGCCGGCGGCGATGCGCGCGCAACTGGGCATCAGCGATAGCCTCGTGCGGTTGTCGGTGGGCATCGAGTCGGTCGACGATTTGATCGCGGAGCTGCGCACAGCGTTGGGCTGAGCGAATCGTCGCGTGCAGGGTGGGGTCTCGAAATCGCGTATGTGGGCCGCGTGGAAGTCTGCGTGGTGGGCGGCCTTGGCCGCGTGGGTGTTGCCCGCGCTCGCCGCGGCGGCAGATTCGCAGTTCGACATCGGCGTGATCGATGCGTTGCCCGGCGTCACGGAGGAGGCCGTCACGAGCGGCGCCCTCGATGCGCAATTCAAGCCGTTCGCGCTGCGCGAGGTGCGTGCGCGCGGTCTGCCCTTCTGGCTGAAGCTCGTCGCAAAGGACGATGTCCCTGCGGCTGTCGCGCCCGCGCTGATCGCGCACAAGGGTCGCCACTTCGATGTGCAGCCGTACAGCGCGCGTGACGGGCGCGTGGTCCCGCTGCATTTGATCGCCGAGCTCCCGCAGTTTCGTGCCTCACACGATGCGCTGTTCGTGCTGCCGGACGGCCTGAAAGCGGGCGAGCGGCTGTACGTGCACGTCGCGGCACACGGACGCGGTTCGGAGGAGCTCGCGTTCTCGGCAGCGCCGCTGCGCGCGACGCTGGCCGAGGGCACCGAGCACACGCGCATGATCGTGCTGACATTTGGCGCGCTGATGGTCATGGCGCTCGCGTCGCTGTTGCTGTGGTTCATCCTCTCCGATCGGCTGTTCATCCTGTATTCCGCGCTGATCGCGCTGCAGGCGCTGTACATCGCGTATTTCACGGGGCAGGGATTCGACTGGCCGTTCATGTCCGTCGCGCTGCCGCTGAGCTCGTATGCGTGGAACGTGCCGGCTGCGCTGAGCGGCGCGGCGGCGTGCCTGTTCATTCGCGAGATCGCGGAGCTGCGGCTGTACTCGCCGCGCGTGTATCGCGTATTCAAGTGGCTCGCGGTCACCTTTGTCGTCCTCGCGTTCGCGAACGTGCTGCAGGTCGTGGGTCTCGGGGCGCTCGTCGCGACGGTCGGCAATCTCATCTTCGTCGGCTCCGCGGCGTTCACGCTCATCGTCGCGTTTCTGGCCTGGCGGCGCGGAAACAATGCCTCGGGCTGGTTCTTGCTGGCGTGGGGTCTGCTCGAGGCCGTCACCATCGCCACGGCGATCCGCCTGATCACGCGCGACGCGGACGCGTCGTGGTTGCTTTTCTACGGGCTGCCGGTGTCGATGATCTCCGCGTCGGTGCTGATCGCGCTGGGTGTGGCGGATCGCTTGCGCGGCCAGCGCCTCGCGCTGACCGAAGCCGAGCGCCGCGCGCAGACGGACCCGCTGACCGGCGTCCTGAACCGGCGCGCGCTGGTCGAGCGCCTGGACGTGGCCTGCGCCCGCGCGCGGGCGCGCGGCCTGCCCATCGGCCTGCTGTTCATCGATCTCGATCACTTCAAGGAGATCAACGATTCGTACGGGCACCCCGCGGGCGATGCGTGCCTCGGCGCGATCATCGCGCCTATCCAGGAGGAGCTGCGGCAGTCCGATGTGATGGGCCGGTATGGCGGCGAGGAGTTCGTCGTCGTGCTGAGCGGCGCGAGCTCATCGTCGGCGCATGCCATCGCGGAGCGCATCCGTGCGCGGGTCGCGGGCATTCGCGTGGAAGGATTCGGCGCACCGATCCGGCTGACGTGCAGCATCGGTGTCGCGGCCAGCGATACGCTCGGCGTCTGGGGCGAGCACCTGCTCGCGCGCGCCGACGCGGCCGTCTACGACGCGAAGCGCGCGGGCCGCAATTGCGTGCAAATGGCGATGCCGCGCGCGGCGTGAGCCAGCGCGCGCGCCTTCAGAGCTGAATCTTCGAGAAAGAGTACGCGCCCAGCGCGAGGAACACGACCGCCACGGCGGCGAGCACGCCGAGATCGAGCGCGAGGCCGAAGTGCGTCATCCCGATCAGCGTGCTCCGCAGCCCATCGACGCCATACGACAGCGGGTTGATCGTCGTGATGGCCTTCAGCGCGCTGGGCAGGCCATCGAGCGGATACAACGCGCCGGACAGGAAGAAGAGCGGCATCATCAGGAAGTTCATGATGAGCGGAAAGGCCTGCATGTTCTCGAGCCGCGAGCCGATGGCCGTGCCGAAGGCGCAGAACAGGATGGCGATCAGCGCCATGGTCACAAGCAGCATCGGTAGGCCGATGAAGCTGGTCGGCCGAAAGCCCGCGACGACACAGGCAATGAGCACGAGCAACCCCTGCATCATCGCGACGGTGGCGCCGCCGAGCGTGCGCCCGATCATCACGTGCAAGCGCGGCACCGGCGCCACGAGCGTCTCTTTCAGAAAGCCGAACTGCCGATCCCACAGCAAGCCGATTCCGGAGAACGCGCCCGCGAACAGCACGGTCATGCCGATGACACCCGGCGCCAGGAACTGCAGGTAGCTGCCGTGCCCGGACTTGGCGAACACCGGCCCCAGCCCGAAGCCGAGCGCGAGCAGGTACAGCAGCGGCTGCCCGAGCGCGCCGACGATCTGCGCCGGCGAGCGGAAATAGCGCTTCATCTCGCGCAGCCAGAGGATGTAGATCGCTTTCATCGCCGCCCCCACGCGCGCGCAAACTGACGCATCTGATCCGCGCTGCTCGCTTCCTCGTGGCGGATCGCCGAGCCGGTGAGCGCGAGAAACGCGGCTTCGAGCGAATCCGTCTGGGTCTGCGCGAGCAGCTCCGCCGGTGTTCCCTGCGCAATGATCGCGCCGTGATCGATGACGGCGATGCGCTGCGCGATGCGCTCCGCCTCGTCCATGTAGTGCGTGGTCAGGAACACCGTGGTCCCTTCGGACTGATTCAGCGCCTTCACGTGCGTCCAGAGCTGATTGCGGCTCTGCGGATCGAGGCCGAGCGTCGGCTCGTCGAGAAACAGGATCTTCGGCGTGTGCAGAAACCCGCGCGCGATCTCGAGCCGCCGCCGCATGCCGCCCGAGTACTTCTTGGTCGGATCGTTGCGGCGGTCCCAGAGCTCGAAGAGCTTCAGCAGCGTCTCGATGCGCTCGTGCCGCACTTTGCGCGGCACACCGTAGAGCACGCCGTGCAGCTCCATGTTCTCGTACGCGGTGAGCTCCGAGTCGAGACTCGGGTCCTGGAACACGATGCCGAACTTGCGCCGCACCTCGTGCTGGTGTCGTGCCGGGTCCAGGCCGTCGATGCGAATGGTGCCGCTCGTCGGCGCGAGGAGCGTCGTCAGCATCTTGATGGTCGTGGTCTTGCCGGCGCCGTTCGGCCCCAGGAACGCGAACAGCTCGCCGGGTCGCACGTCGAAGGAGATGCTTTTTACGGCCTCGAGCTCGCCGAACTTCCTGACGAGGTTCTGCACGGTGATCATGCGTTGCGGGCCCCCCTGAAAGGCGCGCCAGTGTAGACAACGGCGACCTTCAGGGACAGGCCCGCGCGGCGCATACTTGGCCGGCCGCGCGGATTGCGGACGCCTGGAGGACGCCATGCTGTACGCCATACTTTGCTACAACAACGAGGCGACCACGGAAGCCTGGTCGCAGGAGCAGGAAGCGGCCGTCATGGCGCGCTTGCACGCGGTCCAGGGCCGATTGCGGCGCGAGCGCCGGCTGGGACCGGTGGCGCGTCTCATGCCGACGACAGCCGCCGTCACGCTGAAGAAGGACCGCGAGCCCGCGATGGTCGTGGACGGGCCGTTCGCGGAGACGAAGGAGCAGCTGCTCGGGTTCTATCTCGTCGAGTGTGATTCGCGGGAGGCGGCGCTCGAGGTCGCGCGCGATCTCGGCCGCGCGAATCCCGGGGGTTCCTACGAAATCCGGCCATTGCGCACGTATTTGCCGGCCGACGAACCGAGTGTTCCGAGCGATGCGCCGTTGCAGCTCGGTGCGCTCGGACAGATCTCGCGCACCGTGCGGGACATCAAGGAAGCCGAGGAGTGGTACGGCAAGGTGCTCGGTCTGCGTCACCTGTTCACGTTCGGCAAGCTCGCGTTCTTCGATCTCGCCGGCACGCGGCTGTATCTGACGCAGGAGGCGGCGAGCGGCCCGCAACCCGAGTCCATCCTCTATCTGCGCGTGCCCGATATTCACAAAGCGCACGACGAGCTGCGCTCGCGCGGCGTCGAATTCACGGGCACGCCGCACGTGATTCACAAGCACGCCGATGGCACGCAGGAGTGGATGGCGTTCTTCAAGGACCCCGAGGGCCGGCCGCTCGCGATCATGTCGCAGGTGAAGTCATGAGCGCGCCGGTCGCGAGCGGCGCGGGAGTGCTGCCCGTCGCCGCGCTCGGCGCGGCACTTTCGGTGGCGGTGTCGTCATCGGGAGCAAAGTCCGCGCAAACAATGGTCGTCGTGAACGAGCGCGATGTCATGCGCGAGGAGCCCGCGCCTCACGGCAATCTCGGCATGAGCACCGCGTACCGCATCTCGGATGTCGCCCCGAATCGAACCATGGAGTTTCGCAAGCGCACGCTGCACGTCGGGTCCGCTATCGGGCTGCACGTGCTGACTCACGACGAGGTGTACTACGTGGTCGACGGCGAAGGCGAGGTCGCGTCGGATGGCGTCACGAAGCACATCAGCGCGGGGAGCGCGGCGTATCTCTACTCGGGCGCGAACGTCGGCATCAAACAGCTCGGCCCGAAGCCGCTCACGCTGATCGTCGCGTATCCGTTGCCGGCGACGGAGCGCTGAGGCGCGCGGCGCTCGGCCCTGCGTAGATCTGCCGCGTGTTCTGCGCATCGATCCGCAAGTACTTGCGGCCAAGCGTCACGGTTCCCCGAAACTGCTCGGTGCCAGGCTTCGCCGATGCGGCGCCGGGCGCAGAGGGGTGCGTGACGATCTGTTCCGTGAACGTGAGCACCGGATGCGCAGGAGCGCTCGCAATGGAGGCCGCGCAGAGCGGCGCGGCCCAGCGCATCACTTCAGCACCTCGTGCGCGGCCCGCTCGCCGGAAATCAGCGCGCCCGTCACGGTGGCGAACTCCTCGGTCGCCGTCGCTTCACCTGCGAAGAACAGCGTGTCGTCGAGCGGCTTCGCCAGATCCTCTTGCGCCGTTGCGCCGCCAACCGCCACGTAGCTGTACGCCCCGTGCGAGAAGCGGTCGCGCGCCCAGTCGTGCAGGTACGCCGCGGCGAGCTGCTCGCGCACATCGCATCGATGATCGAACAGCACGTCGAGACTCGCGAGCGCGGCATCCACCAGGCCCGTGAAGTCGTACTTCGCGGAGAGCCGTGCCGCTGCCGTGCCGCCCGCCCATGCGTTGAGAACCGGCGCTCGCACGGGCAGTGACGTCCAGAAGGTGCGGAACTCACAGCCCGGCGCGTGGAAGAAACCGCCGTCGCGATAGCGGCCGTCGTCGAGGCTTTCCCAGAACGCGGTGTGGAACTTCAGAACGAGCTTCACGACCGGGCCGAACCCGATGCCGCGCAGCGCGCGCTGTTTCGCATCGAGCGGCGGTGTGAACCGGACGGCATCCGGCGAATCCGCCGGCAGCTGCAAAATGCCCAGCGGCAGCGTAACGATGGCGCGCGTCGCCCGGGCCGTGAACGGCTTGCCGAACGACTCGCCGGACACTTCGACCTTGCCGCGGGACCAGCGCACTTCGCGCACGACCGTCTGCAATCGCACCTGCACTTTGTCGGCGGGCAGCGCACCGACGAGCGCCGCGAGCAGCGAGCTGTAACCGCCGCCAGGTCTGGATTGCGGCGCGTTGCCCAGCAGCTGGCCGGTCCACTCGTCCGCGATGGCGCGCGCGCTCGCGCGCGCGGTGTCCGCCGCGTCGAATCCTTCCGCCATCATGCGCGCGTAGCGCTTCGCATCCTCCGACAGGTCGTTCTTCAGGATGCGCTCGAGCGCTTCGTCCAGCGACACGTCGTGCGTCAGCTCGTCGCGGTGCGCGAGCATCGCTTGCTGCACGTCGTGAAAGTAGCTATCGCGCTGACGGAGCTCGCCGTTCTCGAGTCGCCAGTGCGAGTCTTCGGTCTCGATGGCGCTCTTGCCGGCGCGTGCGAGCCAAGCAACCGTGCACGGCGCATATCCGTGCACGAATTCCGCGCCGAGCTCGATGGGCGCTGCGAGCGCCGGCTCGTGACGCGTCCAGATGCGGCCGCCGACGCGGTCGCGCGCTTCGAGCACGAGCACGCTGCGGCCGCCCGCCGCAAGCGTCGCGGCCGCCGCGAGCCCGGCGGCACCGGCACCGATCACGAGAACGTCATGGTGAGGCATGATCGGATTCTACGCGGTGGCGCGACGCCGAACGCTAGAATGCCGGGATGCCGCTTCCCTCATCGCGTACCGTAGCGCTCGTCCCGTTCGCCCCGCTCGCCGACAGCGCAGTTCAGGGTCTCGACGTGCACGTCGGATACGCGGCGGGTGAGGCATTGCATCTCGAGTACATCCTGCGCGCGGATCTCGCGCGGCTGCGCGTCCCGGAGCCGAAGGCCGCGGCCCGCGCGAACGAATTGTGGCGACACACTTGCTTCGAAGCGTTTCTTCATGCCCGGACGGGCACGAGCTACCACGAGATCAACGCCTCGCCCTCGACGGAATGGGCGGTGTACTCGTTCACCGACTACCGGCAGGGCATGTCGCCAGCCGACGTCGCCCCGCCGTCCATCCACGTGACGCGCGGCGCGCACGAGCTGGTCCTCGACCTGCGTATCGACTTGAAAGTGTTGCCGCCGTCACGCGCTCTGGCACTCGCGGCCGTGATCGAGGACGGCGATGGTAGCCTCTCGTACTGGGCCCTGAAGCATCCCGCCGCGAAGCCCGACTTCCATCACCCCGGCGGCTTCGTTTTGGAGCTGTAGCAATGAAATTCGGAATCGACCGCCTGCTCGCGGACGCGAGCTTGCGCAAGCCGCTCGTGGGCAAACGCGTGGCGCTGCTCGCGCATCCCGCCTCCGTCACGGCGAATCTCACGCATTCGCTCGACGCCCTCGCCGCCACGGGAGACGTGAAGCTCACCGCGGCGTTCGGACCCCAGCACGGCCTGCGCGGCGACAAGCAGGACAACATGATCGAGTCGCCGGACTTCAACGATCCGGTGCACGGTATCCCGGTGTTCAGCCTCTACGGCACCGTGCGCCGTCCGACCGCGGCGATGCTGGACACCTTCGATGTGCTGCTCGTGGACCTGCAGGACGTCGGCTGCCGCATCTACACGTTCATCACGACTCTGCTGTACGTGCTCGAAGAAGCCGCGCAGAAGCGCAAGGCCGTGTGGATTCTCGACCGGCCGAATCCGGCCGGCCGGCCGGTCGAAGGCCTGAGGCTGCGCGCCGGCTGGGAAAGCTTCGTCGGCGCCGGGCCGCTGCCGATGCGGCATGGCTTGACGCTCGGCGAGCTCGCACACTGGTTCGTGCGCGTGAAGCGTCTCGACGTGGAGTATCGCGTCATCGAGATGGAGGGCTGGAACCCCGAGGCCGCACCCGGCTACGGCTGGCCGCTCGGCGAGCGCTCGTGGGTCAACCCGAGCCCGAACGCCGCGAACCTGTGGATGGCGCGCGCGTATGCCGGCACGGTGATGATCGAGGGCTGCACGCTGTCCGAAGGTCGCGGCACGACACGGCCGCTCGAGCTTTTCGGCGCGCCGGATATCGATGTCGCCGCGCTGCTGAAGGACATGCAGTCTCTGGCGCCATCGTGGCTGGCGGGCTGCCGGCTGCGGCCGTGCTTTTTCGAGCCGACTTTTCACAAGCACGTCGGCAAGCTCTGCGCGGGCCTGCAGATTCACGTGGACGATCCGGGCTACTCGCACCACGAGTTCCGCCCCTGGCGGCTCGTCGCGCTGGCGCTGAAAGCGCTGCGCCGGCAGCAGCCGCGCTACGGCATCTGGCGGCACTTCGACTACGAGTACGAGCGCAACAAGCTCGCGTTCGACGTCATCAACGGCGGCGAGGAGCTGCGCGAGTGGATCGACGATCCCGCGGCGCAGCCCGGCGATCTCGACGCGCTGGCCGTGCCGGACGAGAAGGCCTGGCTGGACGAGCGGCGAGCGGTGCTGATGTATTGACGGCTCCGATCAACTGCTCTGACAGAACTCCCGGTCGCGCCGTTCGTTGTCTCTGTTTAGCCTACGAGCAGTACGGCCGACATGAAATGGATTTGCGGAGTAATCGCAGCGATGACACTCACATCCGGTGCGGCCGCGGCCGCCGAGCCTGCTCTCATCCCGCGCGCCGCGCTCTTCGGCAATCCCGTGCGCACGCAGGCGCGGCTGAGCCCCGATGGCCAGTACATCTCGTTCCTCGCGCCGCGCGACGGCGTTCTGAACGTGTGGCTCGCGCCGTACGGCAAGCTCGGCAGTGCCAAGCCGATCACTGCCGACAAGAAGCGCGGCATTCGCGAGCACTCGTGGGCACTCGATGGCAAGCACATCCTCTTTCTGCAGGATGAGGCCGGCGACGAGAACTGGCGCGTCCACAGCGTCGAGATCGCGACCGCGAAGCAGATCGATCTCACGCCCTTTAAGGATGTGCAGGCGCAGGTGGTGGGCGTCTCGCACCGGCATCCCGACACGGTGTTGATCGCGCTCAACGATCGCGTGCCGGAGTGGCACGATCTGTATGCGATCGACGTGCGCAACGGCGAGCGCAAGCTCGTCGAGAAGAATGAGCAGCAGTTCGCGGGCTACGTCGCGGATCTCGATCTGCAGCCGCGCATCGCCGTGAAGACGTTGCCGAGCGGCGGCGGACAGCTCTATCGGCGCACGCCGCAGGGCTGGCGGAGCTTTCTCGAGTACGGGCAGGAAGACAGCCTCACGACGAGCCCTTTGGCCATCGAGGGCGACGGACGCACGGCGCTGCTTGTCAGCGCCGTAGGACGCGACAAGGCCGCGCTCGTGCGCGTGGAGCTCGACACGGCCCGGCAGAGCGTCGTCGCAGAGAGCTCCAAGGCGGACATTTCGGACGTCTGGATCGAGCCGCGCACACACGAGCCGCAGGCCTATGCGGTGGAATATCTCCACAACGAGTACGCGCCGCTGACACCCGACGCGGCGAAGGACATCGAGCGGCTGCGCGGCACGCTCGGGCCGCAGTTCACGGTGTCGAGTCGCACGCTCGACGATCGCAAATGGATCGTCGTCGTGGACGATCCGGTGCACGTGCTCTCGACGTATCTCTACGACCGCGACAGCGGGCAGGTGACGAAGCTCTTCGATCAGCGGCCGGAGCTGGCGAACGCACCGCTGCAACCGATGCTGGCGCGCGAGATCAAGTCGCGCGACGGGCTCACGCTCGTCTCGTATCTCACGCTGCCGCCCACGGCCGGGGCGGATCGCAACGGCAAGCCGGCGCAGCCCGTGCCGCTCGTGCTGAATGTGCACGGCGGGCCGTGGGCGCGCGACAGCTACGGCTTTCATCCCGAGCACCAGTGGCTCGCGAATCGCGGCTATGCGGTGCTGTCCGTAAATTTCCGGGGCTCGACCGGCTTCGGCAAAGCGTTCATCAACGCGGGCGATCACGAGTGGGGCCGCAAGATGCAGGACGATCTGATCGACGCCATGAATTGGGCGGTGAGCGAAAAGATCGCCGAGCCCGGCAAGGTGGCGATCTACGGCGGCTCGTACGGCGGGTACGCGGTGCTCGCGGGGCTCACGTTTACGCCCGATACCTTCGCGTGCGGCGTGGACATCGTCGGGCCCTCCAATCTCGAGACGCTGCTCGCGTCGATTCCGCCGTACTGGAAGTCGTTCTACGAGGACATGGTCCGGCGCATCGGCGATCCGCGCACGGCGGAGGGTCGCGAGCTGTTGCAGGAGCGCTCCCCGCTCACCTATGCGGATCGGATCAAGAAGCCGCTGCTGATCGCACAGGGCGCGAACGATCCGCGCGTGAAGCAGGCGGAGTCGGATCAGATCGTCACGGCGCTGAAGGCGAAGCATCTGCCGGTGACGTACGTGCTCTATCCCGACGAAGGGCACGGGTTCGCGCGGCCGCAGAACCGGCTGTCGTTCTATGCGATCTCGGAGGGATTTCTCGCGAAGTGCCTCGGTGGGCGCTATGAGCCGATCGGCCGGGACTTCGACGGCTCGAGCGTGACGGTGTCCGCCGGCGCAGACATCGTGCCGGGGCTCGCGGAGGCGCTCCAAGAGCGGCAGTCGACAGGGGCGCGGGAGTAGGCGCCGGCGCGCCTCGCCGCCGTTCCTGGAGCGGGGCCGAGGCTTAGCGGCCGCGGTCGGCGCCCGGCACACCGGTCCATCGCGAGGTAATATCGCGCCCCCTCATGGACCCCGCACGCGACATCAGCAGCTACCGCAAGTACTGGGCTTCCCGCTTCGGGACCGCCCCGTTCCTGCCCATGTCGCGCGCCGAAATGGACGCACTCGGGTGGGATAGCTGCGACGTCATCATCGTGACGGGCGATGCCTACGTCGATCACCCGAGCTTCGGCATGGCCATCATCGGGCGCGTGCTCGAAGCGCAGGGCTTCCGCGTCGGCATCATCGCGCAGCCGGACTGGCGCAGCGCCGAGCCCTTCAAGGCGCTCGGCCGCCCGAACCTCTTCTTCGGCATCACCGCCGGGAACATGGATTCAATGGTGAACCGCTACACCTCCGACCGCCGCGTCCGCAGCGACGACGCGTACACGCCGGGCGGCGAGGGCGGCAAGCGGCCCGACCGCTCGGTCATCGTGTATGCGCAACGCGCGCGCGAGGCCTTCGGCGATGTGCCCATCGTGATCGGCGGCATCGAGGCATCGCTGCGGCGAATCGCGCATTTCGATTACTGGTCGGAGAAAGTGCGGCGCTCGGTGCTGCTCGATGCCAAGGCGGACATGCTCGTGTACGGCAATGGCGAGCGGCAGATCGTGGAGCTCGCGCATCGCATCGCGGCCGGCGAGAACATTCGCGACATCACGGACGTGCGGGGCACGGCGTTCACGCGCAAGGCGCTCCCCGCCGGCTGGATCGAAATCGACTCGACGCATCTCGACGCGCCCGGTCCGCTGAACCCGCCCATCGATCCCTATGCGATGGAGCCGGCGGCGACCAGCGCCAATTCATGCGCCAGTTCCGGCGGCGGCTCGAAAGAGCCATCTCTTGCGGGCGCGTCGATGCCAGCCCCGGCACGGCCGACCGCCTCCGACGCCGAACCACGCACGGCTGCGGTCAACGAGAAAGTCGTCCGCTTCGTCCGCCGTGTGAGAAACGCTGATCGCGAGCACAGCGTCATCCGCATGCCCTCGTTCGAGCAGGTGAGCGCCGATCCGGTGCTGTACGCGCACGCGTCGCGCATCCTTCACCTCGAGGCGAATCCGGGCAACGCGCGCGCGCTCGTGCAACGGCACGGCGATGTCGACGTGTGGCTCAATCCACCGCCGATCCCGCTGACGACGAAAGAGATGGACTGGGTGTACGAGCGTCCGTACGCGCGCCGGCCGCATCCCGCGTACGGTAATCAGACGATCCCCGCGTACAAGATGATTCGCTTCTCCATCGCGATTCAGCGGGGCTGCTTCGGCGGCTGCACCTTCTGCTCGATCACCGAGCACGAGGGCCGCGTGATCCAGAGCCGCTCCGAGGATTCCATCCTCCGCGAAGTGGAGCAGGTGCGCGATACGGTGCCCGGCTTCACGGGCGTCATCTCCGATCTCGGCGGCCCCACGGCGAACATGTATCGCCTCGCATGCAAGAGCCGCGAGATCGAAAGCGCTTGCCGGCGGCCGTCGTGCGTGTACCCGGGCATCTGCCCGAATCTGAATACCGATCACTCGCCGCTCATCTCGCTGTACCGGCGCGCGCGGGCATTGCCCGGCATCAAGAAAGTGCTCATCGCTTCGGGCGTGCGCTACGACCTGGCGATCGAGTCGCCCGAGTACGTGAAGGAGCTGGCGCAGCACCACGTCGGCGGCTATCTCAAGATCGCGCCCGAGGCGCTGGCCGAAGGCCCGCTCTCCAAGATGATGAAGCCCGGTGTCGGCGCGTACTACCGCTTCCGCGAGCTGTTCGACCGCTACTCGAAAGAGGCGGGCAAGGAGCAGTACCTGATCCCGTACTTCATCGCCGCGCATCCGGGCACGAGCGACGAGGACATGCTGGAGCTCGCGTTGTGGTTGAAGAAGAACAACTACCGGGCGGATCAGGTGCAGGCGTTTCTGCCGTCGCCGATGGCCACCGCCACGGCGATGTACTACAGCGGCAAGAATCCATTGCGGCGAGTCACGCGCACCAGTGAGGACGTGCGCATCCCGAAGGGCTTGAAGGTCCGGCGCCTGCACAAGGCCTTCCTGCGCTATCACGACCCGAACAACTGGCCGATGCTGCGCGAGGCCCTGCGGCGCATGGGGCGCGCAGACCTCATCGGCAACGGCAAGCATCACCTGATTCCGGCCTTTCAGCCGGCCGGCACGGGCGACGCCGCGGAAGGGCGTCGCGGCGGCAGCGCGCACCGACCCTTCCGGACGCAGCACACGGGACTGCCGAAGACGCCGCCGCTCGCGCGCCGCCGCGTGGGTCCCAAAGCACCGCGCGGCTGATTGCCGGCGGGGCCGTGCGCGCCTCGATTGCCCCTGGCTCGCGAACCGGAGTAGGGTTCACCCCGCGAAGGACTGCACGGGGTGAGAGGCGCATGCTCGAAGTGCTCGGGGTTGCTCTGGGTGTGCTCAATCTGATCGTCGCGTGGCAGGTCGCGCGCCGGCGTACGCGGCGTCACGCGGCCACGCTGGGAGCGAGGCGCTGAAGTGCAGGCGGTTGCGAGGCGAGTCGTCGCTACATTGTGTGTCGGGTTCGCACTCGCGCTGCTGACGCTCGGCGCCGTGGCTCCGCGCGCGGCCGATGCGCAGGCTCCGACGGGCGCGACGAGCGCGAAGGCCGGGACCGGTGCCGGTGCGGTTACGGTGCTCGACGTGACGGGCGCGATCGGTCCTGCGACCTCGCGCTACATCGAGAAGGGCATCGCCGCTGCGGAGCGCCGCGGCAGCACGCTCGTCGTCCTGAAGATGGACACACCGGGCGGGCTCGACACGTCCATGCGCGACATCATTCGCGCGATCCTGGCCTCGAAGGTTCCCGTCGCGACTTACGTCGCGCCTTCCGGCGCGCGCGCCGCGAGCGCCGGCACGTATATCATGTACGCCAGCCACATCGCCGCGATGGCGCCTGCGACCAATGTCGGTGCCGCGACGCCGGTCTCGATCGGCGGCGAGCCGCCGCCCGAGAAGCCTGCCGGCGGCTCAGGCGCGCCTCCGAATGACGATGACTCCGCTCAGCCGGAGGGGCCCACGGAGGGCAAGGAAGGCAAGGGCGACCAGGTCGAGCGAGGCGAGAAGTCCGGCAAGCCCGGCAACGCGACGTCTTCAGAGCCGCGCACCGCGCCGAAATCGCAGTCCGGCGCGCCCTCCGGCCAATCCGCCGACGGCAAGTCAGGTGACGAATCCGCGCGCGATCGCAAGAACGCCCGCACGCCGCCCGAGCCCGCAAACGCGATGGAACGCAAAGTCATCAACGACGCGGTGGCCTACATCCGCGGCCTCGCCGAGCTGCGCGGTCGCGATGCGGACTGGGCCGAAGAAGCGGTCCGCAGCGCCGCGAGTCTTTCCGCGACCGCAGCGCTCCAGCGCAACGTCATCGATGTCATCGCCCGGGACATCCCGGACCTTCTGAACCAGGTCGACGGCCGCGAGGTGAAGGTCGTCGGCAACGAGGTCGTCAAGCTCGCGACGCGCGGCCGCGCGCTCGACCACATTGCGCCCGACTGGCGGACCAAGCTTCTCTCCGTCATCACGAATCCGACTATCGCGTATGGCCTGCTGCTCATCGGCATCTACGGTCTGCTGTTCGAGGGCTACAACCCCGGCGCGTTTCTGCCCGGTGTCGTGGGCGCCATCGCGCTGATCACGGCGCTCTTCGCGTTCCAGGTGCTCGACGTGAATTACGCGGGGCTTGCGCTCATCGGGCTCGGCATCGCGATGATCATCGGGGAGTTCTTCGTGCCGAGCTTCGGCGCGCTCGGCGTGGGCGGCCTGGTCGCATTCGTGGTCGGGTCGATTATCCTGCTCGACACGGATACGCCCGGGTTGAACATCGGCATGCCCATCATTGCGGCGGTCGCCACCTTCGGTGGCCTCGTCATCGTGGCGATCGCCTACATGGCCCGCCGCTCGATGAAGCGCCCCGTCGTCACCGGCGTGCAGGCGATGGTCGGCGCCACCGCGGAGGTGCTCGAGGATTTCGTCGGCCGGGGCACGGTGCGCTTTGGCGGCGAGCTCTGGAACGCCATCTCGGAGACGCCGCTGCGCAAAGGTCAGCTCGTGCGCATCACGCGAGTCGAAGGGCTGAGGGTCTGGGTCGAACCGCTCTGAGGAGAGCCGCATGAGCTTTGGCATCGTCGTCGTCGTTCTCATTGGCATTCTGATCTTCAGCGCCGTGCGGGTGCTGAACGA
>DASZSS010000228.1:0-8631 GCA_035548535.1 Steroidobacteraceae bacterium | reverse complement strand
CGCGATCGCAGCGGTGCGGCCGTTCGGGGTCGACGTGTCGAGCGGCGTCGAAGCCTCGCCCGGCATCAAGAGTCCGGAGAGAATCGCGAGCTTCGTGAGGTCCGCGCGCGCGGCCGCACGCAGCCTGACCGAGCCCGTGCGCGCGCAGGAGAACGCGTCGTGATCGCACCCGTGCCCCAAGTGGATACCCGCCACCTGCTTGCCGACGAGCTCGCGGGCAAGTTCCCCGACGCGCGCGGCCGCTTCGGCCCCTTCGGCGGACGCTACGTTCCGGAGACTCTGATTCCGGCGCTGGACCGCCTCGAAAGCGGCATGCGCCAGCATCTGCACAGCGTCGATTTCCAAGCGGAACTGACGCACGAGCTGCAGACGTGGGCGGGCCGGCCCACCGCGCTCACGCACGCGACGCGCCTCTCGAAGAGCTGGGGCGCGGAGATCTGGCTGAAGCGCGAGGACCTCGCGCACACGGGCGCGCACAAGATCAACAATGCCTTCGGCCAAGCCCTGCTCGCGAAGCGGATCGGCGCCAAGCGCATCGTCGCGGAAACCGGCGCCGGCCAGCATGGCGTTGCGAGCGCCGCGGCCTGCGCGCGCCTCGGCCTGCCGTGCACGGTGTACATGGGCGCAGTCGATATGGAGCGCCAGGCGCCGAACGTCGGGCGCATGCGGCTGCTCGGCGCAACGGTCGAGCCGGTGACGAGCGGCGATCGCACGCTGCGCGCGGCCATCGACGAGGCGCTGCGCGCCTGGGTGACCGATCCGATGGAGACCTACTACATTCTCGGCTCGGCGACCGGTCCGCATCCCTACCCGTATCTCGTGCGCGAGCTGCAGTCGATCATCGGTCGCGAAGCGCGCGCGCAGATTCTCGCCGCCGCGGGCGGGCTGCCGGACGCGCTCATCGCGTGCGTCGGCGGTGGATCGAATTCGATCGGTCTGTTTCATCCGTTCATCGGCGACGCCTCGGTCGACATCATCGGCATCGAGCCGGGCGGCCGCGGCAAAGGGCTCGGCGACAACGCCGCGACGCTCGCGTACGGCCGACCGGGTGTGCTGCACGGCTGCTATTCGCTGCTGCTGCAGGATGCGGAAGGCCAGATCCAGGAAACGCACTCCGTCTCCGCCGGACTGGATTACCCGGGAGTCGGGCCCGAGCACGCGCTGCTCTACACGGCGGGCCGCACACGTTGCGAGGTTGCGAGCGACGAGGAAGCGCTTGCGGCCGTGAAGGAATGCTGTGAGTTGGAGGGCATACTCCCAGCCATCGAGAGCGCGCACGCGCTCGTCGGTGCGAAACGCTACGCGCAGGCGAACCCGGGCAAGCGGGTGCTGGTCGGGCTCTCGGGCCGCGGCGACAAGGACATGCCGACACTGCAGACGACGCTCCTGGCCACGAAGAAGTAACCCGCGCATGAAAGTCGGCGACCCCCGAATCACCACGTCCATGAAGCTCCGCGCTCGTCACACGAACACACGACACTCATGAAGCCGCGCGATCGCATCAGCTCCGCCATCCGTTCCGTCACGAGCCAGGGTGAGCCGGCGCTCATCGGGTTCCTCACGGCGGGCTTTCCCCGCAAGCAGACCTTTCGCGACGACTTGCGCGCCATCGCCAGGGGCGCCGATGTCGTCGAGATCGGCGTGCCGTTCACGGACCCCATGGCGGACGGCGTGACGATCCAGCGCTCGAGCCAGACCGCGCTCGCGCAGGGCGTGAGCCTGCGCTGGATTCTCGGCGAGCTCGCGGCGATGCCGCCGGTCGACGCACCCTTGCTGCTCATGAGCTATCTGAATCCATTGCTGTCCTTCGGATTGGCCGAGCTCGCCAGCGCGGCGGCGCGCGCGAGCGTCGCGGGCTTCATCGTGCCGGACCTGCCGTTCGACGAGAGCGAGGAGCTGCGCGCCGCACTCGAGCCGCAGGGGCTCGCGCTCGTGCAAATGGTCACCCCGGTCACCAGGCCCGAGCGGCTCGCGCAGGTCTGCGCGAGCAGTCAGGGATTCATCTATGCCGTGACGATGACCGGCACCACGGGCAAGAACGTTGCTGTCCCGACGGAAGTGTTGGACTACCTCGACCGCGTGCGCTCGATCGCGACGCTACCCGTGTGCGCCGGATTTGGAATTCGCAGCCGAGAACAGGTGGAGCGCCTGAGAGGCCACGTCGATGGCGTGGTCGTCGGCTCGGCGCTCGTGGAAGTGCTCGAACGGAACGAGGACCCGGCGGCGTGGCTCGGCACGCTGAGACGGAGCGCCTCACGGTGAAAGGACTCCCGGACGAGCTGGTCAAATCCAACGACCACGGATCGCATTGGGGAATGGCGGCGCTGCTCGCCGCGCTGGGCATGGTGAGCCCGTTCTCGCTCGATACGTTCTATCCGTCGTTCCCCGCGATCGCGCGCGAATTCTCGATCACCACGTTCCAGCTGCAGCAGACCATCACGGCGTACATGGTGCCGTTTGCGCTGATGACGCTCGTGCAGGGGCCCCTGTCCGATGCGCTCGGGCGGCGGCCGGTGGTGCTCGCGGGGTTGTCGATCTACTCGCTGGCCTCGATCGCGTGCGTGCTCGCGCCGAGCTTCGCCGCGCTGCTCGTCTTTCGTGCCGTGCAGGGGATGAGCGCGGGCGTCGGGATGGCGGTCGGACGCGCGATCATCCGCGACCTGCACGAAGGGCCGCAGGCGCAGAAGCTGATGAGCGCGATCACGATGATCTTCAGCATCGCGCCCGCCATCGCGCCGGTGCTGGGCGGGTGGATTCACGTGCTGCTCGGCTGGCGCTACGTCTTCGGCTTCATGGTCGTGACGGGCGTCTCCCTCGTCGTCCTGTCGTACCTGCTGCTGCCGGAGACGCATCCGTTCGAGCGGCGCGTGCGATTCGATGTGCCGAAGCTCGCGCATACGCTGTTGCGCATCGCGACGACGCGCGAGTTCATGCTGCTCGCGCTCGCGCTGGGCGTGACCTTTGCCGCGATGATCACATTCATCGGTGCGGCGCCGGCGATCGTGCTGGGGCACTGGCACATGGGCGAGACGAGCTTCGCCGCGCTCTTCGTGCCGCTGATCTGCGGCATCCTCGGGGGCGCCTGGCTTTCGGGCCGGCTCGCCGGGCGCATCCCGGGCGGGCGGCAGATCGCGATTGGCTATGCGCTCACGCTCTCGGGCGGTCTCGTCACCGTGCTGTTGCATGCGAGCCTGGCCGAGCCGCCCGTCTTTCCCCAGCAGCTCTGCATCACCCTGATTGCGACGGGCGTGCAGATGATGATGCCGATCTATGCGCTGCGGATGCTCGATCTGTTTCCGGACGCGCGCGGCTCCGCCGCGTCCGTGCAGTCGTGCGCGACGCTGGGCATCGGCGCGATCTTCATCGGCGGATTCGTGCCGGCGCTGAGCCATTCGATGCTGGCACTGGGGCTGGAGTCGCTGCTCGCCGCGGTGGCGGGATTCATCATCTGGCGGTTCGTCTGGCCGAAGGGGCATTGAGCGCGCGACGAGCGCGCGTGAGGAGCTGGCGCAATGGCGGAGTTGATCATCGCGAAGCGCTTCTGCGGGCCGCCGCGATCCTCGAACGGCGGCTACTTCTGCGGCCTGGTCGCCGCGCTCTCGCCGCACACGTTGACGGTGCGGCTGCTGAAGCCGCCGCCGCTGGACACTCCGCTCGAGGCCGTGGCGCAGCCGGATGGCGGAATCGTCGTGCGCAAGGACGATGTGCTCATCGCGCAGGCACGGGTGGCGAGCCTCGATTTGGATCCACCCCCGCCGCCGAGCTACCTCCAGACGCTCGAGGCCTCCCTGAAGTACGCGGGGTTCCGCGAGCATCCGTTTCCGACGTGCTTCGTGTGCGGGACCGCGCGCGCTCGCGGCGACGGCATGCGCGTGTTCGCCGGGCCCGTCGCCGGGCGCGACATCGTCGCGGCGCCCTGGGTGCCGGATGAGTCGCTCGATGCGGGCGATGGCAAGGTGCGGCCGGAGTTCATGTTCGCGGCGATGGATTGCCCCGGGTGCTTCGCAGCCAATCCGTCGGGCCGCGGCACGTGGTTGCTCGGCGAGCTCACCGCGCACATCGATCGCCTCGTGCACATCGATGAGCCGTGTCGCGTGGTCGGGTGGCACATCTCGTCGCAGGGGCGCAAGCACGAGGCCGGCACGGCGCTGTTCGACGAAGACGGCGAGCTCTGCGGCCGAGCGAAGGCCGTGTGGATCGAGCCCGCGCGCATGACGAGCGCCGCGGGAACGGGTTGAGTGAGGCTTGGCGCCGAGTGCCGCCAAGTGCAGTGCGTAGCGCCAAGCGCAGCGCCTGACGCCGAGTGCAATGCGTAGGCCGGGGGCAGTGCTGGGCGCCAAGTGCAGCGCGTGACGCCGAGGCCAGGCCGACGCTGTGGGGCCGAGTGCTGAACGTGAGTGTGCCGTCCGTTCCCCGCAAACCTTCGGGCCCACGCCGGGATGAAGGTGGGGCGGCTTGGGCCCGGTAGCGCGGATCAGCCCGGCTTCTTCGGCTTCTGCGGGCGCTCCCAGCCCTCGATCGTGACCTGACGGGCGCGGGCCACCGTCAGCTTGCCGGCCGGCACGTGCTGCGCAACCGTCGAGCCGGCGCCAACCGTCGCGCCCTTGCCGATGGTGATCGGCGCGACGAGCACACTGTTCGAGCCGGTGTGCACATCGTCCTCGATGACGGTGCGATGTTTGTTCGCCCCATCGTAGTTCGCGACGATGGTGCCCGCGCCGATGTTCACGCGGCTGCCGACCTGCGCATCGCCGACGTACGACAGGTGATTCGCCTTCGAGCCCTCACCCATCGACGAGTTCTTCACCTCGACGAAATTGCCGATGTGCACGCCCGCCTGCAGCGTCGAGGTGGGGCGGAAGCGCGCGAACGGCCCAATCTGGCAGTTAGCGCCGATGTTGGCGCTGTCGATGACGCAACTCGCGAACACATGCGTGTCGTCGCCGATGTGCGAGTCGCGCACCACGCAGTTCGGCCCGATGTGCACGCGATTGCCGAGCGTCACGTGGCCCTCGAACACCACGTTCACGTCGATGAACACATCCTTGCCGTGCTCCAGCGTGCCGCGCACATCGACGCGCGCGGGATCGGCGAGCGTGACGCCCGCCAGCATCAGCTCGCGAGTGACGTGCTCGCGATATAACGCTTCCATCTGAGCGAGCTGCACCTTGTCGTTCACGCCGAGCACCTCGCGGGCGTTCGGCGCGACCAGCGGATTCACTTTCACCTGGTCCTTCACGGCCATCGCGACGATGTCCGTGAGGTAATACTCCTTCTGCGCATTGTCGTTCTTGAGCTGGCCGAGCCACGAGCGCAGCAGCGCGGCGGGCGCGGCGAGGATGCCGGTATTGCCTTCCTTGATCTCGAGCTCCTGCGGCGAGGCATCCTTCTGCTCGACGATCTTCTGCACCTCACCCTGCGCATTCCGCACGATGCGGCCGTAGCCCGTCGGATCGTCCAGCATCGCGGTGAGCAGACCCATCGCACGCGGCCCCGCGAGCTTCACGAGACTCTCGATCGTCGAGCGGCGAATGAGCGGCACGTCCCCGTAGAGCACGAGCACGAGCCTGTCCTGCGGAATCGCCGGAATCGCCTGCAGCACGGCGTGCCCGGTGCCGAGCTGCTCGGCCTGCAGCACCCACTGCACTTTCTCGTTCCGCAACGTATCGCGGACGCGTTCGCCGCCGTGACCGTACACGACGTACACCTCCGCCGGACCGAGCGACTGCGCCACGTCGATGACGTGTTTCAGCAGCGGCCGAGCCGCAAGTGGCTGCAGAACCTTGGGCAGGTCGGACTTCATCCGCTTGCCCTGCCCGGCGGCGAGGATCACGACACTCAGTTGCATAGCTGAATTGTAATGGAGGCGGCCGCTACGGGCGCCGCATTCCGAGCGATCCGTGAGGGCGTACCACCGCCCGCGCCGTCAGCGTCGTGCCGGGTATCGCAACGTCCGGCGTGTCGTCGGTCGGCGCCACGGGCAGCGTCAATTTCTGCCGGATGGCGTCGCCGACGAACATCTGCGGGTGCGACGGAGTGAGGTGTTCCTGCTTCTCGCGCTGCGCGATGAGATCGCGCGCTTTCGCGAACGCCGCTTCGAGGCTCGGCGCCCCCGGAAGCGCGTCGCGCAGGAACGCTTCGCCGAAGTACGTGAGATCGCGATCGTCGGCGCACCCGAAGGAGGTGTGATCGGGGTCGGCCGCGGTGATCACGAGCGTCGAGTCGCTCTTCAGCGGCTCGACAAAGATGCCCGAGTAGCAGGCGGACACGATGACGATGCGCCACTTGATGCCGGAGTCGTCCAGCGCACTGCGCAGCTCGTCCGGCGCCAGGTCCATGAGGGGCAAGCCGCCGTTACGCACCGCGATGCCCGATTCGCGTGAGCCGTGCGACGTGAGCAGCAGGACGAGCATGTCCTCATCCGGGTCCATCTTTTCGCCGAGGAGCTGCAGCGCGTAGCGCAGGCCCGTGGCGGTGGCGAGGGGATAGGTGTCGCGGTCGCGCTGATCGTTGATGAGCTCGATGGCGCGGCGGCCGATGTTGAAGCGCTTCGCGAGCACGCGCTCGCCGAACAGCGCCTCGTTGCGGAACACCTTCTGCGCCCCCCAGCCGGCGAACCCGACGAAGTAGGTATCCACGACACCCGGACGCTGGGCCGCGGTCGCGTCCACGGCGTCGGCGATGCGGTCGGCCTGATCGAACAGCAGCGACTCGGCGTCGTCGGGCTCGGTGTCGTCCGCCTTGGCCATATCCTGCTCGGATTCGGGGACGACCCACAGTTGCGGATCGAGCTGAAGCCGCATCTGAAAAAACCAGGGCACCCCGGCCACCGCGAGCACGATGAGCACGCTCGTACCGAGCCGCGCGAATCCGAAGACGTTGCGCACGGCGCGCTCGCTCAACACGAAGAGCACCAGCGCGGCGATTCCCAGCACGACCGCAAGGGCCGATCCGTTCATCGGCAGAAGGAGCACCAGCCCCAGCACAACGATGACGCCCGGCACGGATGCAAGCCACGTGACCAGCAAGGCGCGCGTATTCGCCTGCGAGCCCTGCAGCCGCGCGATCAGCGCGGCCGCCCAGAGTCCCGCGAGAATGTAGTACGTCCACACGTAGTAGCCGTAGGGATCGAGCTCGGCGTCGGGATCCGCGAGCAGCCAGTCGACGCCGGTGATGAGCGCCAGCGCGATGGCGAGCAGGGCGACGAGCTGATCGAAGCTGACGGTGAACTCGGTGGGCGCGACCTTCCGGAACGTCAGCAGCTTGAACCCGGCGCGCAGGTTGCCCGCGAGGGCGCGGAAAAAGCCGCTGCGGCGCGCCGAAACGAGCGTTTCGTCGGACGTCCCCGCCTCGCGCGTGAGCCTCACGCTCGATGGCGGCTCGAATCCCGGGGCCGGCTCGTTCAGCGACGTGCGCGTGCGCTCCGCATGCCACGCGCGTAGCTGCGCAACGAGCTCCGGCAACTGCGCAGGATCGACGCTCCGCTTCGGAATCACGAAGGCGGATCGCTCGTCGAGGGCGAGATAGATGGCGGTGGGCGTCTCGTCGATCTGCTGGACTCGGTTCCAATCGACGGCGCTCGTCATGCCGGCGCGGACCGTGCGGAAACCGTGCTCGTCGAGCTCGATTCGGCTCGGCCCGAGAAAGGCTCGACCGGCAGCCGCCATGTGCCGGGCGTAGAGGCGCTGGATGCCGACGAAGGACAGCGCCGCCACCACCACACCCACTGCATAAGAGATGCCGTCGGGCTTGCCGCCCGCGAGGTGAATCAGGGAAAGCGCAACGACGCCCGCGAGCCCGATCCCGCCCAACGTGAGAATGCGGAAGCGCCAGGCCTGCGCGGCCACATAGCGCCGGCCGACGTAGGCCAGGAGCTCGCGCCAGTCGTCCGGCCCGAGCTCCGTCGCAATGACGATGGGACCCATGCGTGCTGTTTACTCGCGTGCCAGCACGAACGCCACGACCGTCCTCACAGGTGGGTGGCCACGGCGCGAGCCGACGGCCGCCCCAGCGCGCCGATCAGCTGCGCAGCTTTCGCAGGCGTTCGATGACTTTGAGCTGCGCGGCGGCGCGGGCCAGCTCCGCGAGCGCCTCGGCCTGGGAGATCTGGCCGGTCTTGTCGCGCAACGCTTCCTCGGCGCGCTGTTTGGCCTGCAGCGCCGCGGCCTCGTCGATATCCCGCGCGCGCAGCGCCGTGTCGGCGAGCACGGTGACCTTGAACGGTTGCACCTCGATGGCGCCGCCGCCCACAAAGAACACCTGCTCCTCGCCTTCGGGCGGCTGCACGCGCACTTCCCCCGCCTTCAAAAGCGAGAGCAGCGGCGCGTGCCGCGGCGCAATACCGATCTCGCCCTGCGAGGCCGGGGCGAACACCATCTTCGCCGTACCGGAGAAGATCTCGCCTTCGGCGCTGACGATGTCGACGTGTATGGTGTGTGCGGCTTCGGGCATGGGCCTCGCTCCTTATTGAAGCGTCTTCGCCTTTTCGACCGCTTCTTCGACCGTTCCGACCATGTAGAACGCCGCTTCGGGCAGCGAATCGAACTCGCCGTTGATGATGCCCTTGAAGCCGCGGATCGTGTCCTTCAGCGCCACGATCTTGCCGTCCTGACCGGTGAACACCTTCGCGAC
>DASZSS010000227.1:0-21731 GCA_035548535.1 Steroidobacteraceae bacterium | reverse complement strand
AGGCTTTGAATCCTAAGAGAAAGAGTTATTCATGAAGCTCACGGCGACCCGGGAAGACCTTCTTTCGCCTCTGCAGAGTGTGATCGGCGTGGTGGAGCGCAGGCAGACGATGCCGGTGCTCGCGAACGTGCTGCTCTCGGCGCGTGACGATCGCCTGAGCATCACGGGCACCGACCTGGAAGTGGAGCTCATGGCGACCAGCACGGTGAGCGTGGGCGCGGGTGGGGACATCACGGTGCCCGGGCGCAAGCTGCTCGACATCTTCAAGGCGCTCCCGGAGAAGACCAGCGTCACCGTGAGTACCGAGAACGATCGGGTCTCGGTCAAGGGGGGGCGCAGCCGGTTCACGCTCTCCACGTTGCCGGCCGCCGAGTTTCCCGTGGTCGACGAGATCAATGCTCAGCAAACGCTGTCCGTGAGCCAGGGGGAGTTCCGACGGCTGATCGACAAGACGCATTTCTCGATGGCCCAGCAGGACGTCCGCTACTACCTGAACGGCATGCTGCTCGAGACGGAAGGCAAGTCGCTGCGTGCCGTGGCGACGGACGGGCATCGGTTGGCTCTGTGCGAAACGGAGCTCGCGAGTCGTGCGAAGACGGCGCAGCAGGTGATCGTGCCGCGTAAGGGTGTCCTGGAGCTGCAGCGTGTACTCGGCACGGATGGGACGCTGGAGCTCGCCGTCGGCACCAATCACATTCGCGCCCAGATCGCCCACGTTCGCTTCACTTCGAAGCTCATTGACGGCCGTTTCCCGGAATATGGGCGCGTGATCCCGGCGAATCCTTCCAAGGTGGTCGAAGCCGATCGGGAAGTGTTGCGCTCGGCTCTGCAGCGCACCGCGATCCTCTCGAACGAGAAGTACCGCGGCATTCGTCTCATCTTGAAGCCGGATCTGCTCACCTTGCAGGCGCATAACCCGGAGCAGGAAGAGGCCGAGGACCAGATCGAGGTCAGCTTCAAAGGCGAGGAGCTCGAGGTCGGCTTCAACGTCAACTATCTGCTCGATGCGCTCTCGGCCATCGATACCGAGAGAGTCGAGATCGGCCTGACCGACGCGAACAGCAGCTGCCTCATCCGCGCTCCGGGTGCGACCGCGGCTCGATACGTCGTCATGCCCATGCGGCTCTAGGCCGCTCGAGATTCTCGTGAGTCTTGCGGAGCTCTCCCTGGAGGACGTTCGGTGCCTCCGGCGGGCGGAGCTGCACCTGCATCCCGGACAGAACCTGATCTGGGGTGACAACGCGTCCGGCAAGACCAGCCTTCTCGAAGCGATCTTCCTGTTGGGCCGCGGTCGGTCCTTTCGCACTCGCAGCTCCGAGCGGCTGATTCGACATGGCGAGGCTCGCCTGCGCGTCGTCGGAAAGACGATCGGACCGCCGCCCGAATCGATCGGCGTGGAAGTCTCGCGGACTGGGGGAACCATCGCGAAGGTGCGCGGCGCCTTTGTACCGTCGATGGCCGAGCTGTCGCGTGCATTCGCGGTTCAGGTGATCGAGCCCGGTGCCCACAAGCTCATCGAGGAGGGCGCGCAGCGCCGCCGGCGCTGGATGGATTGGGCGGTTTTCCACGTGGAACCCAGCTTCATCGATGTGTGGTCGCGGTATGCCCGCGCGCTCAAGCAGCGGAACACGGCGCTGAAGACGATGCCGGACCAGGCTTCGATGTTCGAGGGAGAAGTGGCCCGTCACGGGGAAGTCATGGCGAATCTCCGCCGCGACTTCATCGAGCGGCTGCAGCCGCATTGGGCGACCGCGGTTCACGAGTTGACCGGCTTGGAGATCGAGCTGCACTACGCACGAGGCTGGGCGGCGGACATGACACTCGGCGAAGCGCTCGCGGCCTCTCGCGACCGGGACATTCATCGCGGCGTGACGCATGTTGGCCCGCATCGCGCCGACATCGTCGTCCGCCTCGAGCGCGGGCTGGCTCGGGAGACGCTCTCGCGCGGCCAGCAGAAGCTCGTCGCGGCGGCGATGACGCTGTCTCAGCTCAGCCTGATTCGGGAGCTCACCGGGACGATCCCGACACTGCTTCTCGACGACCCCGCAGCCGAGCTGGATCGCGAGCGCCTCGGGCGCTTCGTGGCTCGAGTTCGGGAGCTGCAATGCCAGCTCGTGGTGACCTCGCTGTCGCCCGAGGTCGCGCTCTTCGGCGCACCGGATCGCGTGTTCCACGTGAAACAGGGGACGGTCTCGGTGGAGGCGTAGGAGCGAAGTGGTATCGGCGACGGTGGGACCGACGCGGCTTGAGGAGCGGGGCGGGTGGACGCGGGAGCCGGAGGCGGCCAACAGCAGCGCATCGAGCGCACGTGTTCAGCGCTTTCCTCGCCCACCGCCGCACGCACGCTCGGGCGCCGGAAATTCAAAGCGCTCGCTCCGATGCTCACCGCGCTCCGCTGGAGAAGTTCGCCGCGTCACAGATGGTCGACGTCCGAGATGCCGACCCCCGATGGACGCAAGCTGCGGCGGACTACACCCAACCCGGATCCGACGTTGCTGATCGAGCAGCTCTAGCTCAGTTTGGGCACGCAGCCCGCCGCGGATTCCAGCAGCACGAGCCGCAGCCGCACACTCCGGGTCGTGCAGGGACTGAAGATCACTTCCCGCGCCAGCAAGCAGGTACTTGTCGCCTATCCTGCGAATCTCCTCGAAGTCAGCCGCTAAGGCGGACCTCCCAGCACGGCAAGATCAAGAGGGGCATTCGTCGCGCCCGTCGCGCTCGACCGAACATGCAGCACGCCGCGCCTCCGCCTCTCCGCATCAAGGCGCTGTTCCACGTGGAACGCGCCCTCCGGTTCGAGCCCTTGAGTCTCTGCGATGGCAGTAGCGCTTCGACTGCATCGACTTCCCATTACGCAGCGCATGCTGCGGCTATCGGCTGTGAGCTGCAGCCCCCTCACGATCCATGCAGCTGTGCGCTGCTGGTCGTCGGAGATTGGTGACCCGTCATCGCGGCGCCGTGTTGCGCTGGGGCGCCGAGCTGAGCGCGCAACCCGGTAGGGCGACGTCGACACTTGGCAGCGCGTTGAAGCGCGCTCGCCCCGTCCCACCGCGCAGACCCGAGGCCATCGCCATCCGCACACGTGCTATCGACGCGCTCAGCCGAGACGAGAGCTCCGGGTTCACTTCCCAAGCCTCGGTCGCCCGAAACGGGCTCAGTTGCATACGCGCCCGCGACCGCATGAACCTCGCTTGGCCGCTGCTCTTAGTGCCCGCTCACGAAGCCGGACCGGAGCGCTTTCGTCGCGCTGCTGGCGGCTGCCGGTACCGCTGCCGCTCGGTCGGGGGCAACTGGGCTGGACAGCTTTCCTCCGCGCGGCGCACGTCCCAGTACATCCGGCCATCACCGAGTTGAGCTTCCCGGGTTCGCAGTGGTCGAGCGCGCCAGACGGCATCGGTCACCTCGCGCTGAGGATCTGGATCCCCGATGGCGGTCGGATCTGACCATGTGTCCCGGGGGGCTGCGTAGGCGCTCGAGGTCCTCGCGATTCCTTCGGCTCGTTCGGGGAGCCATTTGGGCGCAGCCGTTTGGGTGGGGGACGGGGTCGCGCGCCGCCGGAATGGGAGCGTTACGCCGGACCGGGCCTACGCGGCCGGCAAAGCGCGAGACCGCCGCACTGACCCCACAGACTCGATTCCGACCCAGCTTCATCCGCGCGCGCTTCCCTGCGCCCTTCGCCTTTGCGAGCACCGCCGGCGGCGCTCTGGTCCGCGTGTAACCACCCCGCGTCCCGGTTGCGCCCCAGGCCTCCTGTCCCCATATCCGCAACTCCCTGCGCACTCCCGTCGTCCGCGGTTTCACGTGGAACGACCGAGCCGTCCAAACCGCCCTAAAGCCTTGTTTCCCATGGCAGAAGAGTGCTTTCGGCCGGTATAATGCGCGCCCCCAGGAACGGGTCACTTCATGTCCGCCACCGACGTCTACGACTCCAGCAAAATCAAGGTCTTAAAGGGACTTGAAGCCGTCCGAAAACGCCCCGGCATGTACATCGGCGATACCGATGACGGGACCGGCTTGCATCACATGGTCTTCGAGGTCGTCGACAACTCCATCGACGAGGCTCTAGCCGGCTATTGCGACCGAATTGTCGTGACGATTCACGCCGACGAGTCGGTCACCGTCACCGACAACGGTCGTGGCATTCCCGTCGACATCCATCCGGGTGAGGGCGTCTCCGCGGCCGAAGTGATCATGACCGTGCTGCACGCGGGCGGGAAATTTGACGACAGCTCCTACAAAGTGTCGGGCGGCTTGCATGGCGTGGGCGTGTCCGTCGTGAACGCCTTGTCGGATTACCTCCAGCTCACGATCGAGCGCGACGGCAAGATCCACAAGCAGGAGTACCACCTCGGCGAGCCGGTGGCGCCGCTCGCGGTCGTGGGCGATACGCAGCAACGCGGCACCACCATCCGCTTCAAGCCGAGCGCCCAGATCTTCACGAACATCTCGTTCAACTACGAGATTCTTTCGAAGCGCCTGCGCGAGCTGTCCTTCCTGAACTCCGGCGTGCGCATCGAGCTCGTCGACGAGCGCGAGAACAAGTCGGACGTCTTCGAGCACGCGGGGGGCTTGGTCGCCTTCGTGAAGTACCTCAATCGCACGAAGGTGCCGATTCACGAGACCGTCTTCGGCTTCCGCACGCCCGACGGAGCAACGACCGTCGAGGTCGCGATGCAGTGGAACGACTCCTACACGGAGAGCATGTTCTGCTACACGAACAACATTCCGCAGAAGGACGGCGGCACGCACCTGGCCGGCTTCCGCAGTGCGCTGACGCGCACGCTCAACGACTACATCGAGAAGGAGCTCTCCGCGAAGCGCGAGAAGATTGCCACCAGCGGTGATGACGCGCGCGAGGGGCTCACGGCGATTCTGTCCGTGAAGCTGCCGGACCCGAAGTTCTCCTCGCAAACGAAGGACAAGCTCGTCTCGTCGGAAGTGAAGGGCGTCGTCGAGAACGCCGTGAGCACGAAGCTGCAGGAGTTTCTGCTCGAGCACCCGCAAGAGGCGCGCGCCATCGTCAACAAGATCATCGAGGCCGCGCGTGCACGCGAGGCCGCGCGCAAGGCGCGTGAGATGACTCGCCGCAAGGGCGCGCTCGATGTCGCGGGTCTGCCGGGCAAGCTCGCCGATTGTCAGGAGAAGGATCCCGCGCTCTCAGAGATCTTCATCGTCGAGGGCGATTCCGCCGGCGGCTCCGCGAAGCAGGGGCGAGACCGACGCACGCAAGCGATCCTGCCGCTCAAGGGCAAGATCCTGAACGTCGAGCGCGCGCGCTTCGACAAGATGCTGTCGTCGGCCGAGGTGGGCACGCTCATCACAGCACTCGGCTGCGGGATCGGTCGCGACGACTTCGACATCGACAAGCTGCGCTATCACCGCATCATCATCATGACGGACGCGGACGTCGACGGCTCCCACATCCGCACGCTGCTCCTCACGTTCTTCTATCGGCAGATCCCGATGCTGATCGAGCGCGGGCACGTCTACATCGCGCAGCCGCCGCTCTACAAAGTGAAGCGCGGCAAGCAAGAGCAGTACGTGAAGGACGACAACGAGCTCAACGCGCTGCTCCTCAACACGGCGCTCGAGAATGCCGCGCTCTACGTGAACGCAGGCGCGCCGCCGCTGCAGGGTTCGGGCCTCGAGATGCTTGCACGCAAGTACATGGAGGTGCAGGCCATCATCAAGCGGTGGTCGCGGCGCTATGACGATCGGTTGCTCGAGCAGCTCATCTACATGCGCGAGGTGTCACCGGGAGATTTCGACCGGATCGATTGGCTGCGCAACTGGGCCCGCGAGCTGAACGACCGCCTCAATGCGCTCGACGACGGCACGCGCACGTATCGCGTCGAAGTGCGCGACGCAAGCGATCAGCACGCCGCGCGCATCGTCGTGAACAAGACGGAGCACGGCACCGCATCGCAACGCTTCCTGCCGCGCGAGTTCTTCGAGAGCGCGGAGTACCAGCGCATCGCGGAACTGGCCCGAACGCTCGCCGGGCTCATCGGCGAGGGCGCGTACGTGGTGCGCGGTGAAGATCGCCAGGACGTCGGCTCCTTCAAGGAAGCCATGAAGTGGCTGTTCGACCAGGCGCGCCGCGGCCAGACGATCCAGCGCTACAAAGGCCTCGGCGAGATGAACCCGGAGCAGCTCTGGGAAACGACGATCGATCCGGCGAGCCGCCGGCTCATGCAGGTGAAGATCGAAGACGCCGTCGCGGCGGACGACATCTTCACCACACTGATGGGCGATCAGGTCGAGCCACGGCGCGAGTTCATCGAGAAGAACGCGCTTTCTGTAACAAACCTCGATATCTGAGCGCGCACTGAATCCTTAATGGATCAATCGCCCGGCCCAATGGGCGATCGCCGAGATCAGCACGCGAGCGCAGGCATCCCCGCCTGCGCTCCACCACGCCGATTTGCGCGCTGAGCTCGGCGCCGAGCGGAACACGACGCCGCGATAACGGGCCACCAAGCTCGGACGAGCGGCAGTGCACCAGCGGCGCGGATCGTGCGAGGCTGGCCCTCTGCTTCTTCCTGTTCCGGCTTGTACGCAGATACGCGGCCCGGATCAGTGCTGCTTCAGGCCTGCGTGTAAGCCGTCTTCACCTGCGTATAGAACTCGACCGCGTAGCTTCCTTGCTCGCGCGGCCCGTAGCTCGACCCCTTGCGCCCACCGAACGGCACGTGCGGATCGACGCCGGCCGTCGGCAGATTGACCATGACCATCCCGGCCTGCGCGTGCCGCTTGAAGTGCGTCGCGTGCTTCAGAGACGTGGTGCAGATGCCCGCGCAGAGCCCGAATTCCGTATCGTTGGCGAGCTGCAGCGCGTGCTCGTAGTTGTCCGCCGGCATCACGCTCGCCACCGGCCCGAAGATTTCCTCACGCGAGATGCGCGCGTTCGGTCCCGCAGCGACGAGCGCAGGCCGCATGTAGTGGCCGCGCTTCTCGAGCGTCAGGGTCTCGCCGCCGAACAGCACCTGTCCGCCTTCTTTGCGACCGAGATCGACGTACTGCAGGTCTTGATCGAGCTGTGCCTTGCTGGCCACCGGCCCGATGTCGACGCCGGCCTCCAGCGCGTGGCCCACCTTCAATGACTCGAGCCGCTTGACGGCGCGCTTGATGAACTCGTCGTACACGGGCTTTTCCACGATGAGCCGGCTCGAGGCCGTGCAGCGCTGGCCCGTCGAGAAGTACGCGCCGTTGATCGCGCACTCGACGGCGAGGTCGAGATTGGCGTCCGCGAGCACGACGAGCGGATTCTTGCCGCCCATCTCGAGCTGCACTTTCGCGCCGCGCAGAGCGGCTTGCTTCAGCACTTCCTGGCCCGTCGCCACCGATCCCGTGAACGTGATCGCGTTGACGCGCTTGTCCCTCAGCAGCGCAGCGCCGACGACGCTGCCGCGGCCGACTACCAGATTGAAGACGCCCTTCGGCAGCCCCGAGCGCGCAATGATGTCCGCGAGCGCCGCCGCGCAACCGACGACAATTTCCGCCGGCTTCAGCACCACCGCGTTGCCGTAAGCCAGCGCCGGCGCCGTCTTCCACGCAGGAATCGCGAGCGGGAAATTCCAGGGCGCGATCGCACCGACGACGCCCACCGGCTCGCGCGTGATTTCGACGTCCACGCCGGGCCGTGTCGACGCGAGCTTCTCGCCGCGAATGCGCAGCGCCTCGCCAGCGAAGAACTTGAAGATCATGCCGGCCCGGACCGTCTCGCCGATCGCTTCGGGCAGCGTCTTGCCTTCCTCGCGCGCGAGCAGTCGGCCGAGCTCGTCCTTGCGCGCGAGCAGCTCGCCGCCGATGAAGTCGAGCACGTCGAAGCGCTTCTGCGGCGTCGACTCGCCCCAGGCGGGCGCCGCAGCACTGGCGGCGGCAATCGCATCGTCGACCAGCTTCGCGTCGGCCTGCCGATACTCGCCGATCGTGTCCGAGAGATCCGACGGATTTTCGCTGACCGCCGCGTCGCCGTTGCCCGCGACCCATTCACCGCCGATGAAATTCTGAATCCGTGTGCTCATGGGCAAATCGTCCTGTTCGTTGGGCTTCAGGTCACAGCGCCTGAACGCCGTAGGGTGCGAAACCGGCGGGGGCGATCGCAAGTGTGTTCACGAGCGGAGCGCCGAGCGCCGGCAGCTCGATTTCGAACGTATCGCCGGGCTCGACGCGAATGCCGTCGGCGAAGCTCAGCGTGGCCGTACCGAAGAAATGCAGGTGCACGTCGCCCGGCACGCGATGCGCCGGGTACTTGAAGTGGTGAAATTCGAGATTGGCGAGCGAGTGACACATGTTGTCCTCGCCCGTGAGGAATTCCTTCTCCCACCGAACGCTCGCTCCGCGGCGGATCCGGCTAATGCCGCGCACGTCCGGCGGCAGCGGCCCGGTGCGCAGCTCCGGTCCGACACTGCACTGGCGCAGCTTCGAATGCGCGAGATAGAGGTAGTTGCGCCGCTCGGTGATGTGGTCCGAGAAGTCGTTGCCGATCGAGTAGCCGAGGCGCACCGGGATGCCGCTGGGCGCGATGACGTAGAGCCCGACGACCTCAGGCTCTTCGCCGCAGTCGAGTGCGAACTCCGGCGCGACGATCGGCTGGCCGCACGCCACGACGGTTCGCCCATTGCCCTTGTAGAACCACTCCGGTTGCGCGCCGGCCCGACCGGGTGCCGGCCGGCCGCCCTCGACGCCCCACAGAAACATCTGCATCGAATCCGTGACGGAAGGAGCCTCCGAGCCCGTCGGCTTCGCACTCAGGTGCATCGCGTCGCGAGTGGCGGCGCTGCCGAAGTGGGTGAGCCCGGTGCCCGACACCAGGCAGTGCGCCGGATCAGGATGCGTGAGCGGCGGGAGCATGCGACCTGACGCAAGGAGCAGCGGATAGTCTTGCTCGCCATCCGTGCTCGACGTTTCGACGAGCTGCTCGAGCGTGCGACCCCGCTCGATCGCCGCGAACGCCAGCTCGTAGATCGATGAGTACGCGCTCACTGTGGCCGCGCGGAGTCCTGTCTCGGCGACGCGCGCCACCCGCACGCGGTCCTGCTCATCCAGAAATTGAATCAACCGCATCGTCACCTCGGCGCCTGCCGCGAATTGTGACGAGCCCCCTGATATCGAGCCAATCCAAAATCGCGTCCGAGCGATACGGATCCGCGTATGTCAGCCGCCTTGCGCGCCCCGCGAATCGAGGGATCGCAGCGTGTTCTCGATCCACGCCTGCGCGCGCTCGTTCACCTCGCGCGGGTCCATGCCTTTCGGATCGATCGGCGGACCGATCACGACGCGAATCAGCCCGGACCGCTTCAGCAGGCCGCGCCGGGGCCAGTACCAGCCAGCGTTGTGCGCGACGGGCACGACGTAACGCCCGGTTTCACGCGCGAGCAGCGCGCCGCTCACGCCGTACTTGCGTGTCTGACCGGGCGCCATGCGCGTCCCTTCGGGGAACACCATGACCCAGTCGCCTTCGCCGAGCCGCTGCCGACCTTGGTCGACGACTTGATTCACGGCCGAGCCGCCCGACTTGCGATTGATCGCAATCGCATGCAACTGGCGGATCCCCCAGCCGACGATCGGAATCCACAGCAGCTCACGCTTCAGCACCCAGACCTGACGCGGGAACACGACCGCCATCGCGATGGTTTCCCACGACGACGAATGCTTCCACAGCGCGATGTGATTGCCGGACGGCAGGTTCTCGCGGCCCTCGATCACGTAATCCAGGCGGCATGTCCACTTCAGGACGTTGAGCAGAGCCGCGGCCCAGAACCGCGCGAGCACGAAGCGCCGCGGGAAAGGCAAGAAGCAGCACACGACCACGAAGAAGATCGCGTAGACGAACGTCCACACGAACAGGAATGCCGTGAACACGAGCGAACCGACGACATGCACCCTGCCGCCGCTCGAGGTGGATTCCGAAGCGTGTGCGCTGGCGTCCACGCGGTTCAGCCTGGCAGGCGCGAGAGGTCGGCCACGCCGCCGAACAGGCCGCGCAGCCCGGCGAGCAGCGCGAGTCGGTTGGCGCGCAGCTGCGGATCTACCGCGTTCACCATCACCTGATCGAAGAAGCCGTCGACTGCGGGCCGAAGCTGCGCGAGCTGCCCGAGCGCCGCAGTGTATTCACGACGCGCGGTCGCGGCCGAAACGGATTCGCGCAGTCCGCGCACCGCATCGAACAGCCGAATTTCCGCGTCTTCGCGCAGCGCGGCGATGTCCACTTCCGTGCTCGCGACGTCATCGCTCTTGCGGAGGATATTCGCAATGCGCTTGTTGGCGGCGGTGAGGCTCGTCGACTCGGGCATCTCCAGGAACGCGCTCAGCGCGCGCAGCCGCGCGTCGAAGTCCAGCGGCGAGCGCGGCCGGGTCGCGAGAACAGCGTCGAACATTTCCGTCGTGATCGTGCGCTGGCCAGGCGTCTGCAATGCAGTGCCGTCCAGGTAGTACGAGCGCAGGCGCTCCATCACGTATTCGTAGATCTTGTCCGCGACGCGCTCGGCTTGCACGGGCTGCAGCGCGACCGCGCGCTCGATCAAGCCTCGCAGGTCGAGATCGAGCTGCTTCTCGATGAGCATGCGCAAAACGCCGATGGCGGCGCGGCGTAGGCCGAACGGGTCCTTCGCGCCCGTCGGCTTCTGACCGATCGCGAAGATGCCGGCGAGCGTGTCCAGCTTGTCCGCGACACTCACCGCGACACCGATATTGGTGCTCGGCAGAGCGTCGCCGGCGCCGCGCGGCAGGTAATGCTCGCGGATCGCGAGCGCGACGTCCGGCGCTTCGCCGTCCGCCTGTGCGTAGTAGCCGCCCATCACACCTTGCAGCTCGGGGAACTCGCCGACGAGCGCGGTCAGCAGGTCGCACTTGCAGAGCTCGGCGGCGCGCTCTGCGAGCGCGCGCGGGTTGCCGCCATCGGGCGCCACACCTTCGTGAAGGCTCGCGGCGATCTCGCCCGCGAGCGCGCGGATGCGTTTCGACTTGTCGCCCAGCGAGCCGAGCTTCGCCTGGAAGGTCACCTTGTCGAGCGCTTCGCGGCGCGCGGCCAGCGGCAGCTTGCGATCCTGCTCCCAGAAGAACGCGGCATCGGCAAGCCTCGGACGCACGACGCGCTCATTGCCCGCGCGCACCTGTGCCGGATCCAGGCTTTCGCTGTTGCTGACGGCGATGAACCACGCCATCAGCGCGCCGCTTGCGTTTTCGACGGGGAAATAGCGCTGGTGCTCCTGCAACGTCGCGATGAGCACTTCGCGCGGCAGATCGAGGAAGCGCTCTTCGAAGCGGGCGGCGAGTGGCACGGGCCACTCGACCAGCGCGGTGACCTCATCGAGCAGCGCGTCGTCCATCACGGCGCGGCCGCCGACCTCCTCCGCCTTCGCCGCGACGCCGTCGCGGATCGCCGTGCGGCGCTCGACGAAGTCTGCGATGACCTTGCCGCGCTCGCGGAGCGCCTTCGCGTACGCGGCTGGGCTCGTGAGGCGAATTTCCTTGGGCGCCATGAAGCGATGGCCGCGAGTCGCATTGCCCGCGGGAACATCGAGCACCGTCGCGGGCACGACATCCTTGCCGTACATCATCACCAGCCAGTGCACCGGCCGGACGAACTCGGCATCGCCGCTGCCCCAGCGCATGCGCTTTGGAATGGGCAGGGCGTCGAGCGCGGCCTGCACGATTCCCGGCAAGAGCGCCACGGTGTCGGTGCCCGGCTTCGTGCCCAGATAGAAGAGGAACTGCCCTTTGCCCTCCTCCAGCTTCTGCAGCTCGGAAACCGCGACCCCGCAACTTTCGGCGAACGCCGTCGCCGCGCGGGTCGGCTGGCCGCTCGCGTCGAAGGCCGCCGAGACCGGCGGTCCGCGCCGCTTGATGTTCTGCTGGGGCTGGCGGGAGACCAATCGTTTCACCAGCACGGCAATGCGCCGCGGCGTGGCGAAGGATTGCACTTCGCCATGCGCTAATCCGGCTGACGCCAGCCCGCTCGTCACGCCGCTCGCGAACGCGAGCTCCAGCTCCCGCAGCGCTTTTGGGGGCAGCTCCTCGGTGCCGACCTCGACGAGAAAGTCTCGCCGCTCGATCTTCGCGACCTCGGCCATCACGACGCCTTCCGCAGCTCAGCGCTAGCAGCCCGCTGCCGCTCGAGCATCGGGAAGCCCAGAGCCTGGCGGCTGTCGTAGTACGCCTGCGCCACCGCGCGAGCGAGTGTGCGCACGCGAAGGATGAACCGCTGTCGCTCCGTGACGGAGATGGCCCGCCGCGCATCGAGCAAGTTGAAGGTGTGCGACGCCTTGAGCATCTGCTCGTACGCCGGGAGCACTAGCTTCGCCGTGAGCAGATCGTTGCACGCCTTCTCATGGTCGTCGAAGTGTCTGAACAACACGGCGACATCCGCGTACTCGAAGTTGTACGCGGACTGCTCGACCTCGTTCTGGTGGAAGACATCGCGATAGGTGACGCGCCCGAGCGGTCCGTCGGTCCAGACCAAGTCGTACAGGTTCTCGACATTCTGCAGGTACATCGCGAGCCGCTCGAGGCCGTACGTGATCTCGCCCGAGACCGGCTTGCAGTCGAGGCCGCCCACCTGCTGAAAGTACGTGAATTGCGTGATCTCCATGCCGTTCGCCCAGACTTCCCAGCCCAGTCCCCACGCGCCGAGCGTGGGGGACTCCCAGTTGTCCTCGACGAAGCGGATGTCCTGGACGCGCGGGTCGAGACCGATCGCCCGCAAGCTGCCGAGATACCGGTCGAGGATATCGAGTGGCGACGGTTTGATGATCACCTGGAACTGGTAGTAGTGCTGGAGGCGGAACGGGTTATCCCCGTAGCGCCCGTCGGTGGGACGTCGCGAGGGCTGCACATAGGCGGCACTCCAGGGCTCGGGGCCGATCGCGCGCAGGAATGTGGCGGTATGGAAGGTTCCGGCGCCCATCTCCATGTCGGCCGGTTGCAGGATGACGCAGCCCTGATCGGACCAGTATTTCTGCAAGGCGAAGATGAGCTCCTGAAACGTTGCCGGCGCTCGACCCACTTTCATAGAAGACGGACCCACCGAAGAAAAAGAGCGGGCGAGTATAGCGGCCCGCGCCACAGCGATGACTCATCGGTGCGGCGGCGAAGGCGACGAGGCGATGGAAGGGCAACGAGGCGCCGATGCGGCACACCTCGAGCGAGCCGAGGTCCTGCAAGAGTGCTGCCGGCGCTCCGACCGGGCGGACACACGGGCGGCGGCGTGTGGCCCGAGGCCGAGCTCTCCGCTCCGGGCGGCGAGCGTGAGCCGCCGTCCCCAAGCAGCCGTCGTCCGCCCGACGCGCCATCGCCCGAGACGCCCGTGCGCCCGAGGCACCGACCCGTCAAAGCCGCCGTGCGCCCGAGCCGCTGACACCCGCGCTTGAGCCGCTGACACCCGCTTGAGCCGCCGACGCTCGCTTGAGCCGCCGACGCGCCGCCGACACCCGCGCCGAGCCGCCGACACCCGCGCCGAGCCGCTGTCCGCTCGAGCCTCGGAGCCTCAATCGCACCATCACACCGCGCGCGCGAACTCCAGCTAAACTCTCTGCACACTAACGGTGCGCGAACATGGTGCGCACGCACCGATAGTGTGCAGCGCCCGCTTCTCTCGCCGCCAAGTCCTTGATTCACAACAGGCTGTGTCCTGGCATGGTGCCTGCACTGCCAACACGCTCTGCAACGGGCAGGGTCCGGCGCATGGTTGGGTAGAGGCATCGCTCCAGAGAACGGCGATTACCCGTCGCGCCAGCAGAGCAACCCCTTTTTCCCGGAGGCCGATATGACGACGACACCGAGTGACGTGCTGAAGCTAATCAAAGAGAAAGAGGTCAAGTACGCCGACCTACGTTTCACCGACACCCGCGGTAAGGAACAACACGTCACGATTCCCGCGCGACTCGTCGACGAGGATCTGTTCCGCGACGGCAAGATGTTCGATGGCTCGTCGATCGCCGGCTGGAAGGGCATCAACGAGTCCGACATGATCCTGATGCCCGACCCGACGACGGCCGTCATCGACCCGTTCTTCGAGGACACGACCGTCGACATCCGCTGCGACGTCATCGAGCCCGCCACGATGCAGGGCTACGAGCGCGATCCGCGCTCGCTCGCGAAGCGCGCCGAGGCGTACCTGAAGTCCACCGGCATCGCCGACTCCGCGCTCTTCGGCCCCGAGAACGAGTTCTTCATCTTCGACAGCGTGCGCCACAGCGCCGGTCTGAACGGCTGCATGTACGAGATCGACTCGCTGCAGGGCGCGTGGAACTCCCCGCGGGTGTACGAGAACGGAAACATGGGTCACCGCCCCGGGCTGAAGGGCGGCTATTTCCCGGTGCCGCCGGTCGATGCGTTCCAGGACATCCGCTCCGCGATGTGCCTTGCGCTCGAAGAGATGGGTCTCAAGGTCGAAGTGCATCACCACGAAGTCGCCACCGGCGGCCAATGCGAGATCGGCGTCGGCGCGGGCGGCCTCGTCGCGAAGGCCGACCAGGTGCAGATCCTGAAGTACGCGGTGCTCAACGTCGCGCACGGCTACGGCAAGACCGCCACCTTCATGCCGAAGCCGCTCGTCGGCGACAACGGCAGCGGCATGCACGTGCACCAGTCGCTCCAGAAAGAAGGCAAGGCGCTCTTCGCGGGCGACAAGTACGGCGGCCTCTCGGATCTGGCGCTCTACTACATCGGCGGCATCATCAAGCACGCGAAGGCGCTCAACGCGCTGACCAACGCGGGCACGAACAGCTACAAGCGACTGGTGCCCGGTTTCGAAGCGCCGGTGATGCTCGCGTACTCCGCGCGCAACCGTTCCGCGTCGATCCGTATTCCGTGGGTGGCAAACCCGAAGGCGCGCCGCATCGAAGTGCGCTTCCCGGACTCGAGCGCCAATCCGTACTTCGCGTTCGCCGCGATGATGATGGCGGGCCTCGACGGCATTCAGAACAAGATCCATCCCGGCGATCCGGCGGACAAGGACCTGTACGACCTGGAGCCCGAGGAGGCCAAGCACATCCCGACGGTGTGCCACTCGCTCGACATGGCGCTCGAGCATCTCGACAAGGATCGCGAGTTCCTGACTCGCGGCGGCGTGTTCACGAACGACGTGATCGATGCCTACATCGCGCTGAAGATGCAGGAGGTCACGAAGTTCCGCATGTCGACGCACCCTGTCGAGATCGAGATGTACTACTCCGTTTGACGACGATGGAGCACACGTGACCAGCGGGTTTCTCTCGACGGACGCAATCGGTGCGAGGGCTGCGCGAAGCGTTGCATCGCGCCCGCCGAGGGGACCCCGGTCACAGTTCCGCGACGAAGGCGTGGCCGGGTCCGCTGCGTCCGGCCCACGTCTTTTGTCGTATGCAGGCAGCGGGGCTATGCTCCGTTGCTATGCGCATCTCCCCAGTTACCTTAATGTGCTCGGCCGCGATCGCGCTTGCGTGCGCGAGCACGTTTGCGGCGACCACCGTCTACAAATGGGTGGACGAGAAGGGCGTCGTTCACTACAGCGACCAGCCGCATCCGGATGCGCAGAAGCTCGATCTGCAGTCGGCGCAGACCTACAGCTCGAGCGACGCGCGGCGCGTGCCCAGCTATTCGTCGCCGGCCTCGAATCCGCAGCCCACGACAACGTATCGGGTTTGCGCGATCGCGCGGCCGGAGAACGACGAGGTCTTCCTGAACACCGATACGGTGAACGCGGAGGTGCAGCTACAACCCTCGCTGCGCCCCGGCGATCGCCTCACGATCACCATGGACGGCAAGACCGTCCAGGACGGTGCCGGCACGAGCGCGACGATCAAGGTGGAGCGCGGCTCGCACTCGCTCGCCGCGACGGTGACGGACTCGTCGGGTGCTCTCGTCTGCTCCACGCCGAGCGTGACCTTCCACGTGCGGCAGCCGTCACGGCTGGCGCCGAATCCCGCGAATCGACCGCGCTTCTGAGCGGTAGCGGCCGCGCGCGCGCCGCAGGGCTCGCGTGATGGCTGCGGAATACAACCTGCCGTCGGCGCTCTCGCACTTCGATCCGACGGATCTCTTCGACGCGCTCTCGACCGGCATCATCCTGCTGGACGCGCAGCTCTGCCCGATCTACGCGAACGTCGCCGCGCAGGATCTGCTCGCCTTCAGCCTGAATCAGGCGCGCGGCCGGCCGTTCGGAGATTTCTTCCACGACGCGAACGGGCTCGTCGCAAACCTGCGCCGCGCGCTCGAGACGGGCGAGGGCATCGCGGATCGCGAAATCACGGTGCGGCCCATTGGCGCCGCGCGCGAGCCGCGCGTGCTCGACATCACCATCACGCCGCTCGAAGGTCAGGTCACCGGCACGCACCTGCTGCTCGAGCTGACGGACGACACGCAGAGGAGTCGCATCTCGCGCGAGAACGACCTGCTCGCACGGCTCGACAGCAGCCGCATGATGATCCGGCAGCTCGCGCACGAGATCAAAAATCCGCTCGGCGGGCTGCGCGGCGCGGCCCAGCTGCTCGGCCGCGAGCTGACGAGCGACGACCTCAAGGAATACACGAGCGTCATCATCACCGAAGCGGATCGCCTCGCCGCGCTCGTCGACTCCATGTCCGGCCCGAATCGCCCGCCGGCGCGGACGCTGGTGAACGTGCACGAGCTCTGTGAGCACGTGTATCACCTCCTGCGCAGCGAAGCGAAGCCGACGATTCTCGTCGAGCGCGACTACGACCCGAGCCTGCCGAACGCGCTGCTCGATCGGAACCAGATCATTCAGGCGCTGCTCAACGTCGCGCGCAACGCGATGCAGGCGCTCGGCGAGCGCGGCCGTATCGTTTTGCGGACACGGGCTCTGTCCAATGTCAGCATCGGCTCGGCGCGCCACAAGCTGGTCGCGAGCTTGCAGGTCGAGGACAACGGCCCGGGCGTGCCGCCCGAGCTGCGCTCGAATCTGTTCTATCCGCTCGTCACGGGACGGGCGAACGGCACGGGGCTCGGCCTCGCCGTCGCGCAGGATCTCGTCACACGTCACGGCGGGCTCATCGAATTCGAGAGCGAGCCGGGACGAACCATTTTCACGTTGTTGTTGCCTCTGGGTGATGCCACATGAGCATCCAGTCTCTGAGAGTCTGGCTGGTCGATGATGACGCTTCGATCCGCTGGGTGCTCGAACGCGCGTTCCGCAACGGCGGGATGTCGCCGCGCGCGTTCGAGGCGGCCGAGCCGGCGCTCGACGCTTTGCGGCGCGAGTCGCCGGACGTGCTGATCACGGACATACGCATGCCGGGCCAATCGGGCCTCGACCTGCTGAAGAAGATTCGCGATGCGCGCCCGGCGCTGCCGGTCATCGTCATGACGGCGCATTCCGATCTCGGCAATGCCGTGTCGGCCTATGAAGGCGGCGCGTTCGAGTATCTCCCTAAGCCGTTCGACATCGATCAGGCCGTGGACCTCGTGCGCCGTGCGGCGCGCGTGCAGCCGGGCGCCGCGCAAGAGCCGGCACCCGTGCCGAAGATTCCGGAGCTGCTCGGCCGCGCGCCGGCCATGCAGCAGGTGTTCCGCGCCATCGGCCGGCTCGCGCGCTCGAGCGTCACGGTGCTGATCACCGGCGAGTCGGGTACCGGCAAGGAGCTCGTCGCGCGCGCCCTGCACGACCACAGCCCGCGCTCGGGCAAGCCGTTCATCGCGCTGAACACCGCGGCGATTCCGGCGGACCTCTTGGAGTCCGAGCTGTTCGGCCACGAGAAGGGAGCCTTCACGGGAGCGGATTCCCAGCGGCGCGGGCGCTTCGAGCAGGCCGACGGCGGCACGCTGTTCCTCGACGAGATCGGCGACATGTCGACGCCGCTGCAGACGCGACTGCTGCGCGTGCTGGCCGAGGGCGAGTTCTATCGCGTCGGTGGACAGACGCCGATCCGCGTCGACGTGCGCGTGATCGCGGCGACTCACCAGAACCTGCAGGATCGGGTGGCGCGCGGGCTGTTCCGCGAGGATCTGTATCACCGGCTGAACGTCATTCGCATCGAGCTGCCGCCGTTGCGCTCGCGCGCGGAGGACGTCCCCGAGTTGCTCGAGCATTACATCGCCGCCGCTGCGCACGAGCTCGGCGTCGAGCCGAAGACGCTATCGCCCGATGCGCTTGCCAAGCTCAGTACGTACAGCTGGCCGGGCAATGTGCGCGAGCTCGTGAATCTGTGCCGCCGGCTGAGTGTTCTCGCCCCGGGCACCCAAGTGCAGGTGGAGGATTTGCCGCACGAGCTCATCGCGGCAACGCCGGCCGAGCCCGTCGATGCCGACTGGACGCGCGCGCTCGCCACTTGGGCCGATCGTCACGCCATGACCGGCAAGAAGCCGATGCTCGACGAAGCGCTGCCCGAGTTCGAGCGCGTGCTGATCCGCGCCGCCCTGAAGCGCACGCAAGGGCACCGTCAGGAAGCCGCCAAGCTGCTCGGCTGGGGACGCAACACGCTCACCCGCAAGCTGAAGGAGCTGGCGATGAACGACATCGACCACGGCCGCGACGAGGAAGCCGCCGCGCGCTGACGCCCGTAGAGGCCCGGCTCTGAAACGGGCCTCTATAATCGCGGCCCATGAACTGGGCTGAGATCTGGCATACCCAATTCGCGTGGAACACCGTCGGCGCATGGACGCTCGGCATCCTCGCGTTCCTCGTCACCTTCACGGTGCTGCCGCTCGTCAAGCGATACATCGGCGCACAACGGCGGAAGTGGGCGCAGGCAGGCCGCGAGCTTCCCGTAGCGGTCGATGTGATCGCGCTGCTCGTGGATCGCACGAGCAAAATCTTCCTGTTCACCACCGCCATCGCGTTCGCTTTCACGCAGCTCGAGTTTCCGGATCAGGTCGAGCGTGCGGTGTACGTCGCCATCGTCGTGACGTTCTGGTTCCAGATCGGCCTGTGGGGCATGGCCGCCGTGCGCTATGCGGTGGACAAGCGCGGACGTCGTGGCGCCACGATGGACCCGACTCTTGCGAGCTCCATCGACATCATCGTCTTCGTCGCGGGTCTCGCGATCTGGACGATGGCCTTTCTGCTCGCGCTGGACAATCTCGGCGTGCAGATCAAGCCGTTGCTCGCCGGCCTCGGCATCGGCGGTATCGCCGTCGCGCTCGCCGTGCAGACGGTCCTGGGCGACCTGCTCGCCTCGATGTCCATCGCGCTCGACAAGCCCTTCACGATCGGCGACTCGCTGCAGGTCGACGACATGAACGGCACCGTCGAGCACATCGGCGTGAAGAGCACGCGCATCCGCAGCCTGAGCGGCGAGCAGATCATCATCTCGAACGCGGACCTCCTGAAGAGCCGACTCCGCAACAACAGCCGGCTGCACGAGCGGCGCGCGAGCTTCATGCTGAACGTCGCGTACGGCACGCCGGCGGAGAAGATGCGTGCGATTCCGGGCATCGTGCGCGAGATCGTCACCGCCCAACCGCAGACGCGCTTCGATCGCTGCCACTTCCTGCAGTACGGCGAGTACGCGCTGCGCTTCGAAGTGGTGTTCTTCGTGACGGCCCCCGAGTACAGCGTCTACGCCGATACGCTGCAGACGGTGAATCTCGCGATTCTCGAGCGCTTCGAGGAGCTCGGCGTCGAGTTTGCGTTTCCAGCGCGTCCGTTCGATCCGGCACTGTTCCCGAAGCATCGCGCCTAGCGGACCCGCGGAGACCGATGTTTCACGTCGTGCTCGTCCACCCGGAGATTCCACCGAACACCGGCAACGTCATCCGGCTCTGCGCCAACACCGGCTGCACGCTGCACCTCGTGAAGCCGATCGGCTTCGATATCAGCGCGAAGGCCGTACGGCGCGCCGGGCTCGATTACGACGCGCTCGCGGACGTGCGCACCCACGTCGATCTCGATGACTGCTTCCAGGCGCTCGGCGATGCGCGCCGTTTCGTCGTCGAAACGGGCGGCGCGCGCGTCTACAGCGACGTGCGATTCGTGCCGGGCGACGCGTTCATCTTCGGCCCGGAGCATCGTGGTCTCACGCAAGCGGTGCTCGATCGCATCCCGCGCGAGCAGCACCTCACGATCCCGATGCGTGCCGGAAATCGCAGCCTCAATCTCTCGAATGCGGTGGCGCTCGTCGTGTACGAGGCCTGGCGCCAGAACGGCTTCGCCTAGTCGTGCTCGGCCTTGATCGGCCGCGTCATCAGATCGCGAACGACCTCTTTCGCGGCCTTCTTTTCGTAGAGTACCGAGTACAGCCCTTCGCAGATCGGCATGGCAACGCTCGCACGCTGCGCCACCATGTGCACGGCGCGCGCCGCGGGATAGCCCTCGACCGCCTGTCCGATCTCGGCGAGCGCTTCCTCGGGCGTCTTGCCGGCGGCGAGCAGCAAGCCGAAGCGGCGGTTGCGCGACTGATCGTCGGTGCACGTGAGGACGAGGTCGCCGAGCCCGGCGAGACCCATGAACGTCTCGCGTTGCGCGCCCAGCGTGACGCCGAGGCGCGTCATCTCGACGAGCCCGCGCGTGATCAAGGCGATGCGCGTGTTCGCGCCGAAGCCGAGCCCGTCCGACAATCCCGCGCCCACGGCGAGCACGTTCTTCACCGCGCCGCCGACTTCCACGCCGACGATGTCCGTCGAGGTGTACGCGCGGAAATTGCTCGACGAGAGCCCGTGCGCGAGCGAGCGCGCGAAGGCCGCATCGGGCGAGGCGATGGTCATCGCCGTCGGCAGGCCCGCGCCGACCTCCTTCGCGAACGTCGGGCCGGAGAGCACGGCCATAGGACGGTTGGATCCCAGGACTTCGCGTGCCACTTGGTGGGGCAGCTTTCCCGAGTCCAGCTCGAACCCCTTGGTCGCCCACGCGACGCGCGTCGTCGAGTCGAGCCGCGGTGCGATCTCCTGCAGCACGGCGCGGAACGAGTGGCTCGGCACGGCGACCAGTACATCGAGCGAGCCGTGCAAGGCGGTGGAGAGCTCGGTCGCCACCATCAGGGATTCGGGAAACGTCGCGTCGGGCAGGTAGCGCGCGTTACGACGCTCCAGGGACATCGCGCGGAGCTGCGCGGCGTCACGTCCCCAGAGCCGCGTCACTCGCCCGCTGCGGGCGAGCTGAATCGCGAGCGCAGTTCCCCACGAGCCGGCGCCCAGCACCGCGATCGGCGCCTCGCGCTCGGCTGCGGCCGTCACGCAGAGACCCCCTGCACGTGGTCCAACCTGCTGTCAGTTGGCGGCTGAGGCTGCGGGCTGCTGTGCGGCCTGCTGCGCATACAGTGCGTCGAAATTCACCGGCGGCAGCAGGAACTGCGGGAAGCCGCCCTGCGTCACGAGGTTCGACACGGCCGCACGCGCGTACGGGAACAGCACGCTCGGGCAGATGCTCGCGATGGAGCGCTTCAATTCCGGCTCGCCGAGGTTGCGCATGACGAACACGCCGGCCTGCTTCACCTCGACGAGGAACAGCGTGGTCTCGCCTTGCTTCGCGGAGACGGTCACGGTCAGCACGACCTCGCGGACATCCGTCGTCAGCGGGTTGACGCCCGTGTGCAGATCGAGATTGATCTGCGGATTCCACTCGCCCGCCACGCGCGGCCCGTTCGGCGCCTCGTACGAGCAGTCCTTCAGGTACACGGCCTGAAGGGAGAGCTGCGGCGCATTCGCGTCTACCGTCGCGGCGCCAGTATCGTTCGCATTCGTGCTCATCTCATGATCCTTGCTTGAGTAGTGGGTCGAGCCGGCCGGTTGCCTCGAGCTCCATGAGCTCATCGCACCCCCCGACATGCGTCTCGCCGATGAAAATCTGCGGCACC
>DASZSS010000226.1:0-4439 GCA_035548535.1 Steroidobacteraceae bacterium | reverse complement strand
CGCGCACCGCTTGCAGTGCCTCGGCACGGATGCGCTCGTACACATCCGCGGGAGCGAGCTGATCGCCGGTCACGCCGAGCAACGCGAGACCCGAGCCGTCGTGCTGCTCCGGCAGCTCGCCGACATAGCGCGGTGGCGGCGTGCCGCGCTCGGCGGCAGCCCGATGGAGCGCGTCGATCTTCGCCTGCGCCTCGCTCCAGCGCCCTTCGCTCCTGAGATAGCGCTCCACCCGCTGATCGATGGCGGTGTTCATGAACATCGCAAGAATCATCGGCGCCGGGCCGTTGATCGTCATCGAGACGGAGGTGGTCGGCTTGCACAGGTCGAAGCCCGAGTAGAGCTTCTTCATGTCGTCCAGCGTGGCGATGGAGACTCCGGAATTGCCGGTGCGGCCATAGATGTCCGGCCGCGTATCGGGGTCTTCGCCGTAGAGCGTGGTCGAATCGAACGCCGTGGACAGGCGCGCCGCGCCGTGACCGCTCGCGAGATAGTGGAAGCGGCGATTGGTGCGCTCGGGCGCACCCTCGCCGGCGAACATGCGTGTCGGGTCTTCCTCCTCGCGCCGATAGGGATACACACCGCCCGTGTAGGGGTATGAGCCCGGCAGATTCTCGCGATAGATGAAGCGCAGGATCTCGCCCCAGTCACGGAACTTCGGCACCGCGATCTTCGGCAGCCGCAAGTGACTCAGGCTTTCGGTGTAGTTCTCGCCCGTGACGACGCGATCGCGCACCTTGTACGAATACGTGTCCGCCGACGCCGCAGCGACGCGCGCCGGCCAGTGTTTCAGCTGGCCGATGGCCTCCGCCCCGAGCTCGTCGAGCGCAGCGTTGTATGCCGCGCGCAGCGCGCGCCGCGTGTCGTCGACTGCACCCGCGCCTCCAGGCGCCGCGTCGGCTGCGGCGATTGCGCTGTCGGGATAGCGATCCAGCGGCGCGGGCAACGCCGCATCGTTCAGTGTATTGAGCGAGTGATACAACGCGCAGGCCCGCTCGGCCGCGAGCGCCTGCTTTTCGATGCGCTCGGCGGCCGCACGGCCGCTCTGCGCGATCTCCGCAAGGTACCGCACGCGCTGCGCCGGAATGAGCGGATCGCGCGTCGTGAGCTCCGTCGGCCCCACGTCGCCCACCGGCCAGCTCACCGCCCTGCAGATCGCCGCGAACAACCGATTGACACCCGGGTCGTTGAAGCGGCTCGCGATGGTCGGGAATACCGGCACGTCCGCATCCGGCAGCGACATCTTCTCGGGATGGTTCCGCCGCCACTGCTTGCGCACGTCGCGCAGCGCATCGGCCGCGCCGCGCTTCTCGCTCTTGTTCAGCACGATCATGTCCGCGAAGTCGAGCATGTCGATCTTCTCGAGCTGGCTCGCGGCGCCGTACTCGCTCGTCATCACATACAGCGAGAGGTCGACGAGATCGACGATCTCGGTATCGGACTGGCCGATGCCCGCGGTCTCGACGACGATGAGATCGAAGCCCGCGAGCTTATAGAGCCCGATCACATCCTTCAGCACCGCCGCGGTCGCCATGTGCTGCCGGCGTGTGGCGAGCGAGCGCATGAAGATCGCATCCGAGGACAGGCTGTTCATGCGAATGCGATCGCCGAGCAGCGCGCCGCCCGAGCGGCGCCGCGTGGGATCCATCGCGACGACCGCAATCTTCTTGTCGGGGAAGTGGCGCACGAAGCGGCTCAGCAGCTCGTCCGTGAGGCTCGACTTGCCCGCGCCGCCGGTGCCGGTCACGCCGATGACCGGCGCGGTGCTGCGGGAACGCGCGATGGCGCGCCGAATCTGCTCCGCCTTGGCATCGGAATCCGCGCCTTCGAGCACCGAGATCGTCCGCGCGAGATGGCCGGCGTCGCGTGCGCTCACAGGCCCGAAGTCGTAGGGCGGTCGGCGCACGGCGCGCACCCGCTGCATCACATCCTTGATCATGCCGACGAGGCCCATGCTGCGCCCATCCTCGGGCGTGTAGATCTTCTCGACGCCGTGCTTCTCGAGCGCCTCGATCTCGTGGGGCGCGATCGTTCCGCCGCCACCCACGACCACGCGGATGTGCTCCGCGCCTTGCTCGCGCAGCATGTCCACCATGTACGCGAAATATTCGTTGTGCCCCCCTTGGTACGAGCTGACGGCGATGCCGTCCGCGTCTTCCTGGATGGCGGCGCGCACGATGTCCGCAACGCTGCGATTGTGGCCGAGGTGCACGACCTCCGCGCCCTGCGCCTGCAGGAGACGCCGGATCATGTTGATGGCCGCATCATGCCCATCGAAGAGCGAGGCCGCCGACACGAAACGCAACGGATGTGTCGCGGCTGCCGTGGATTCAGGCTCGTGGCGCGGGGCCGCGCTGCCGTGAGGTTTGGCATTCATTCGAAGCGCCTCGATCGGGGGAAGGGACGTAAAAACCTACCAGCCGGTAGGATTCTAAGCTACCATTGCGGCAGCCGTCGAGTTTTCCCATTTGCCGACCCACGATCGAAGTCCTGCGACCATGGCCGCCCGCCCCGCTCGCTCACGCATCGCAACCGCCGCCGTCGCGAACGGCGCGGACTCCGCTTCCGTCTGGCGCGAAGGACGCAAGCGTCTGCGCGACCATGCCGTCAAGCGCGACGCCGTGATCCAGACCGCCGCGCGCGCCTTCCGCGAGAACGGCTTTCACAATACCTCGCTGGATGCGATCGCGGCGCAGCTCGAGGTCACCAAGCCCACGATTTACTATTACGTCGCGAACAAGGAACAGCTACTGTTCGAGTGCTTCGTCGCCGGGCTGCAGCCGATCCTGAGCGCGCTGCGCGACCAGAAGAGCTCCACGGCGCCGGCGCGCGAGCGCCTGAACGCAGTGCTGCGGCAATACGCGCAAGCGGTCGCCTCGGATTTCGGCTGGTGCCTCGTCCGGGCCGAGCATCAGGACCTGAGCGCGCCGATGAGCGCGCAGGTGCGCGCGCTCAAGGTCGAGATCGACCAGGGCATTCGCCGCCTGCTGAAGGACGGGCACAAGGATGGCTCCATCGCGCCGTGCGACGTCAAGATGACCGCCTTCGCGCTCGCCGGCGCGCTCAACTGGATCCCCCACTGGTATCGCGAGAAGCAGGCTCTCAGCGCCGCGCAGATCGCCGATGCTTTCGTCGCCCTCTTCGAGGAGGGCTTGCGGCCGCGAGCCGCACGCCGCAGCTGAGGAAATCACCATGTCCGATCACAATGTCGTCATCGTCTCCGCACAGCGCACGCCGATCGGTGCGTTCCAGGGCGCGCTTGCGCCGCTCACCGCCCCGCAGCTCGGCGCCGCTGCGGCCCGCGCCGCACTCGAGAAAGCCGGCGTCGCGCCCGCAGATGTCCAGGAAGTGGTGTTCGGCTGCGTGCTCTCCGCCGGTCTCGGTCAGGCGCCCGCGCGGCAGGCGGCACTCGCCGCCGGCGTGCCCGTCTCCGGACCGGCCACCACGCTCACCAAGATGTGCGGCTCGGGCCTGAAAGCCGTCATGGTCGCGGCCGATCAGATTCGCACCGGCGACATCGAGATCGCGCTCGCCGGCGGCCTGGAATCCATGACGAACGCGCCGTACCTCTTGCCGAAAGCGCGCGGCGGCTACCGCATGGGCCACGGCGAAGTGCTCGATCACATGTTCTACGACGGCCTGCAGAGCCCGTTCGACGGCAAGCTCATGGGCTGCTTCGCAGACGCGACGGCCGCAAAGTATGGGTTCTCGCGCGCCGACCAGGACGCGTTCGCGGCGGAGTCGGTGCGGCGCGCGCTGCGCGCGGTCGAGGCCGGTGACTTCGACGCGGAGGTCACGCCCGTGACGGTGAAGGGCCGCAAGGGCGAAACGGTCGTCGCGCGCGACGAGACGCCGTTCACCTGCGACATCAACAAGATTCCGTCGCTGAAGCCCGCCTTCGGCAAGGACGGGACGGTGACCGCCGCGAGCTCCTCGTCGATCTCCGATGGCGCCGCGGCGCTGGTCCTGATGCGGGAGAGCACCGCCAAAGCCCGCGGCCTGAAGCCTCTCGCGCGCGTGCTGGCCTACGCAAGCCACGCGCACGAGCCCGAGTGGTTCACCACCGCCCCGGGCGGCGCCATCAAGAAGACGCTCGCGAAGCTCGGATGGAAGCCGCACGACGCGGACCTGTACGAGGTGAACGAAGCGTTCGCGGCCGTCACGATGGCGGCCATGCGCGACGTGGACATCGACGCCGCGCGCGTAAACGTGAATGGCGGCGCGTGCGCGCTGGGCCACCCCATCGGCGCGACGGGCGCGCGCATTCTCGCGACGCTGACCCACGCTCTCGCCCGGCGAAACTTGAAGCGCGGCATCGCCTCGCTCTGCATCGGCGGCGGCGAAGCCGTGGCGCTCGCGATCGAGCGTATCGGGTAAACTCCCCGCGCCATGCCGCAACTCCAGACCGAAATCGATTCGTCCAGCGAGCGTTTTCGGGCCAA
>DASZSS010000225.1:0-2679 GCA_035548535.1 Steroidobacteraceae bacterium | reverse complement strand
ACCGTGCGCGCGGTGATCACGCCGTCATCGGGCGCAAGCACGCGCGTGTACTGCAGCTTCAACTGCGAGCCTTCGAGGTCCGACTCCGCGGCTGCCACGCGCGCCTGTGCGGCGAGGAACTCGGCTTTGAGCTGCTCGTGCTGCGCATCCGAGACCGCGCCGGAATTCAAGATCGACTCGGCGCGCCGCAGATTCGAGGTTGCGGTGATGAGCTGCGCATCGGCCTGCGCCTTCGCCGCCCGTTTCGCCGCGACCTCCGCCGCCAGCAGATCGCTCGCGAGCCGCACGAGCTCCTGGCCCTTGCGCACCTTGTCGCCGATGTCGACGTTCACGGCCGCGACGCGATAGCCGCCGACTTCCGATCCGATCACGGCTTCCTGCCACGCGTAGACACTGCCGGTCGCGACGACCGTGCGCGCGAACTGCTCGGTGCGGGGAGTCGTCACGCTGACCGCGAGCGAGCTGCTGCCGGCGCGGGTCTGCGCGGCCGCGGGCCGCGCGGCGCAGGTCACACTCGCGACGAGCGTCGCGATGAAGAACGAGTGAAGGATGCGCATGGAGTGGTTGCCAATGATCAGGTCCCTGATACGATATCAGGAACCTGATTTCTGGCAATCCAATGACCCGCAATTCTCCGGACGCGCGTCCGATCCGTGAGCCCGTTCCGCTTCCCGAGCCGGGCTCGGATGTCGGGCTCGCGCTGCGCAACCTCATGCAGACCTTGCGCCAGCGCACCGAAACGGCGCTGCGCGAGCAGGGTCTCGAGCTCTCGTTCGCGCACGCGATGGTGTTGAAGCACCTCGCCAAGGAGCCGGGCCTCTCCGGTGCGCAGCTCGCCCGGCGCACCATCGTCACCGCGCAGAGCATGAACGGCCTGCTGCACGGCCTGGAATCCACCGGCATGGTCGTGCGCGAGCCGCATCCGGAGAACCGGCGCACCGACTGCTGGTTCATGACGCGCGCCGGCTATCGGCAGATGCAACAGGTCGGCGAGATCATCGAAGGGATCATCGGGCGCATGCTGGCCTCGCTCTCGAAGGCCGACGCGGCGCGGCTCACCGAGCTGCTCGAGGAGTGCGCGAGCGCGCTCCAGGCTGGTGCGGAGGGCGGCGCGAAGAGCGTCAGTGGGTCATCGCGTACAGCACGTAGTTGATCGCAAATCGATACGCGAGGCCGGTGAGCGGCTGCGGGTAGAGCGGGTCGTCGGCGTGCTCCCACGCATCGCCCATGTCCATGTTCCAGTTGATGATGACGCAGAGGCGGTTCTGGCCGTCGTACACGCCGCGCCAGTGCGGCACGTAGCCGTCCTGCTCGTACGTCACGCCGCGCAGCACGGAGCCGAAGCCCGGAATCTGCGGATGCTCGTTGAGATCGTAGAGCACGTGGAACACTTCGTCCTGGTTCGGTATCTCGACCACCGGCCGATCCGGAAACACGCGGCTCAACGACTGCATGAAGCCGCCCCACTCCCAGGAACCATGAAAGTCGTCGACGACCAGCGTGCCGCCGCGGTCCAGATATTCCCGCAGACGTTTGACCTCGGCGCTGCTCAGGTCCCAGCCGCCGACCTCGACCGCGTACAGGAACGGATGATCGAAGATGTCATCGTCGTCGAGCGTCATCGCCGTGCCGCGCGGCGCGACCGACACCCGCGTCAGGCGCTTGAGGCCTTGGGCGAGATGATCCTCGGCGGCGGGTGAGTCGGTGGTCCAGCGCATGGCGCCCCAGCCGCGCGAGAACTCCGGGTTCTCGGTGTAGACGAGGCGCGCGAACTGAAACTCATACTGCGGCTCGTCCTTGTAGAGCACCTCGCCGTGCTCGTTGGTCATGTACCAACGCCCCTTCACCGCGGGCGAGATGCCGTCCGCGTCGGCGCCCGAGCTCGCCATCAGCACCGGGCACGCACACAGCGTCGCACACGCCATCGCTCGCACCCAGTGTTTCATGACGCCTACTCCGTTCGTGGTCGGTAGCGGACGAGCCCGAAAATGCCGATACCGATCCATATCACGTTGAGGGCCGCCGAGGGAAACGCGCCGTTGTAACCGCTGTTGATGACGAAGCCGACCGCGCCGGCGACGTTCATCCAGTGATAGAGCGCCGACCTGCCATCGACCTTACCGGCCGAGAGCAATGCATAGGCGGCCAGGATGAGCACGGCCGCAATCCAACCGACGACTTCGATCAACGGCTTCAAGCACACGCTCCGCAGCAACGAAAGGAAAGGGCCGGTGAGTTGCCCCACCGGCCCCTATCCTAGCTTGCGGACTCAGCTCTAGCTTGCGGACTCAGCTCGCCGAGCTGCTTTCTTCTTCGCCGACGCTCGTCTCCTCGGTGTCGGGCAAGCCGCCGCCGACGTCCATGAAGCTGCGCCGCTCGGCGCCTTCGGTGCGACGGCGCCGGTGCGCGTGGGCCGCGAAGCCCGTGCCCGCCGGGATCAGCCGGCCGACGATCACGTTCTCCTTCAGGCCGCGCAGATCGTCCTTCAGGCCACGCACGGCCGCTTCCGTGAGGACGCGGGTGGTCTCCTGGAACGAGGCGGCGGAGATGAAGGACTCCGTGGCCAGCGACGCCTTGGTGATGCCGAGCAGCACCGGCTGCAACGCCGCGCGCTGCTTGCCTTCCTGCTCGGTGCGATCGTTGATGTCGAGCGCACGCGAGCGGTCGAGCTGCTCGCCG
>DASZSS010000224.1:0-2812 GCA_035548535.1 Steroidobacteraceae bacterium | reverse complement strand
GAAACGTCCGCGTTTGCCGGCATTCCATCGATCGCGACGTGCCGCACCTGCCACTCGCAGCTCTTCACCGATGCGCCGCTTCTCGCGCCGCTGTTCGACACGAGATCGCGACGCGCGCCGGTCTATTGGAATCGCATTCATCAGTTGCCGGACTTCGTCTACTTCAACCACAGCATTCACGTCGCGAAGGGCGTCGGCTGCTCGACATGTCACGGCAGAGTGGACCAGATGCCGCTCACGTGGCGCGTGGCGTCGCTCGAGATGCAGTGGTGCCTCGGATGTCATCGCGCCCCCGAGCGCTACGTCCGTCCGCGCGAGCGGGTGTTCGACATGAGCTGGCAGCCGCCTGCGAATCAATTGGAGCTCGGGCGGCAGCTCGTAGCTGCGTATCACATCCGCAGCACACGCGCGCTCACCGACTGTTCGACCTGTCATCGGTGATCGTGCAATGAGCCCCCGGCAGCCGCGCCGTCAGTTCGACTTCTCGGGTGTGCCGGAGCGCAGCCGGCGTGAATTCCTGAAGCTGATGGGGGCGTCGATTGCGCTCGCGAGCGGATGCTCGCGCGAGCTGCCGGAGAAGATCGTTCCGTACGAAGACATGCCCGAGCAGCTTGCCGCGACGAAGTCCTTGTACTTCGCCACGGCGTTGAGCCTCGACGGATATGCCTCCGGCGTTCTCGTGGAAAGCGCGATGGGCCGGCCCATCAAGGTGGAAGGAAATCCGCATCATCCCGCGAGTCTCGGCGCAACGGACATCTTCTCGCAGGCCGCCGTGCTCACCCTGTGGGATCCGGATCGCTCGCAAGCCGTGCTGCGACAAGGTGTGCTGAGCACATGGGATGCGTTTCGTGGGGCGCTCACCGCGCGCCGCGGCCGGTTCGAGAGCCAAGGCGGCGCGGGCCTGCACATCCTCACGGGCTCCGTCACGTCGCCAACGCTGGCCGCGCAGATGCGCCGCTTACTGGAGAAGTATCCGCAGGCACGCTGGCATCAATACCAGCCGATCAACCGCGATCACGTCTACGCGGGTACGCGACTCGCGTTCGGTGAGACTCGCGAGCCGCGCTACGACTTCACGCGCGCCCGGACGGTGCTCTCACTCGACGCGGACTTCCTACGCTCCATCCCGGGACACGTGCGCTATGCGCGGGATTTCAACGGCGCGCGGCGCCCGGGCGCAACGCCGAGCGCGAACAATCGGCTCTACGCCATCGAAAGCTCGCCGACGCTCACGGGCGCGAAAGCCGATCATTGCAGGCGGTTGCGGGCGTCTCAGATCGACGGCGTCGCGCGCGCCCTCGCGCAGCGCCTGGGTATCGGGATTGAGCCTCCAAGCTCGGTGCCGATCGAGGCCCGCTGGCTCGACGCGTGCGCCTTCGATCTGCTCACGCGGCATGGGGAATCGCTGATCATCGTGGGCGAGCGGCAGCCCGCGCACGTGCACGCGCTCGCGCATTTCGCGAACGAGCGGCTGGGCAACGTCGGGACCACGGTCGAGTACACGTATCCCGTGCTCGCCGAGCCGGTCGATCAGCTCGATTCGCTGCGACAGCTCACCGCGGCGATGGCGGCGGGCGAAGTGCAGGAGTTGCTGATTCTCGGCGTGAACCCCGCGTACGCCACACCGGCGGATCTCGAGTTCGCCCGTCATCTGCAGCGTGTTCCGTTCTCTGTGCATCTCGGCCTCTATCGCGACGAGACGGCCATGCGCTCGCTCTGGCACATCCCGGCGGCACATGAGCTCGAAGCGTGGAGCGACACCCGCGCGTACGACGGCTCGGCCACGATTCAGCAGCCTTTGATTGCGCCACTCTACGGCGGTCATTCCCAGCATGAAGTTCTCGCGGTGCTGGCCGGCGAGTTCGAGCAGGACGGCCACGCAATCGTGCGTGCGTTCTGGCAAGGCGAGATCGGCGGCGATGATTTCGAGCAGACATGGAGAACAGCCCTGCATGACGGCGTGGTTCCCGATTCTGCGTTCACACCCGAGCAAGTCACTGCGCGAATGCCTGCTCTGCCGCCACTGCGCGACGCTGACTCCGCGGAGCTGGAGATCGTGTTCAGCCCGGACCCGCACGTACACGATGGCGTGTACACCAACAACGCGTGGCTGCGCGAGCTACCCAAACCGCTGACCGAGCTGACGTGGGACAACGCGGTCCTCATGAGCCCGGCAAGCGCGCGCCGCCGCGGCCTCGCAAACGAGGACGTCATCGAGATCGAGTATCGCGGTCGCCGCGTGCGCGCGCCCGTATGGCTGCTGCCCGGCCACCCAGATGAGTCGCTCACGCTGCAGTTCGGCTATGGGCGAACCGCAGGGGGCCGCATCGCCTCCGGCGCCGGATTCAATGCTTACGCGCTACAGACCTCCGCGGCTCCGGCGTTTGACGGCGGTGCACGTCTTCGCCCGCTCGGTTCGCGCTACCCGCTTGCCAGCGCCCAGATGCACAACCGCATGGAAGGGCGCGATCTCGCGCGCACGCTCCCGTTGAGCGCCGTGATCACGCAAACGGCACGAGGCGTCGATCCCTCAAAGCACGAGCGGAGCCTGCTCTATCCGCCGTTTGCCTCGCCGACGTACGCATGGGGCATGTCCATAAATCTCGACGCGTGCATCGGCTGCAAGGCGTGCACGATCGCGTGCCAGGCCGAGAACAACATCCCGGTCGTCGGCAAGGATCAGGTGCAACGCGGCCGCGAGATGCACTGGATCCGCGTCGATCGCTACATCGAGGGCAGCGAAGTCCGCCCGCGGGTGCATTTCCAACCCGTGCCGTGCATGCATTGCGAGCGCGCGCCGTGCGAAGTGGTG
>DASZSS010000223.1:0-2044 GCA_035548535.1 Steroidobacteraceae bacterium | reverse complement strand
CTTTTTGCGTGTCCACAAGGGGCTGCCGCAGTTCCATGGTGGCTCGAGCTTCTTCACCTGGCTCTACCGCATCGTCACGAACCTCTCCATCGACCTCATGGTGGTACGACATCATCGGCATCGACCGTCATTCGCAGCAGGATGAGACCGGGATTCGCGACTCCGACGCGATCGTGCGCGGGCTCATCCGGCGCGAGAACGAGCGCGGCATCCCGACCGATCGCATCGCGCTCGCTGGTTTCTCGCAAGGCGGGGCCATGTCGCTCGTGACCGGCACGCGCTATCCGGAGAAGCTCGCGGGGATCATGGCGCTGTCGTGCTACATGCTGCTCGCACCGAAGCTCGAGGCCGAGCGCTCGAGCGCGAATCGTGCGACGCCGATCTTCATGGCGCATGGAACGCAAGACCCGGTGGTGCCGTACCAGCTCGGCGTGGAATCGCGTCAGCTCCTGGAGAAGCTCGGCTATCCGGTCGAATGGCACAGCTACCCGATGCCGCATTCCGTGTGCGCCGAGGAGGTGGCGGACATCGCCGCGTGGCTGCGGCGGGTGCTTCCTTAGTCCAGAGCGCGGAGTGCCTCACCTTCGATCTGCCCCATCAGGGCGTACTCAACTGGGGTCAGCGGGGTGTCAGCTCGCGCACTGCCGCGCGATCGCGCGATCGAGAAACGCCTCGCACGCCTGCAGCTCCGCGCGTTCGATGAACTCGTCAGGCTTGTGAGCGTGCTCGATGCTGCCCGGGCCGCACACCACCGTCGACCAACCGGCCCGTTGAAACTGGCCGGCCTCCGTCGCGAACGGAACGGTCGTCGCCTCCTCGCTCGAGCGAGCGACCGCGCGCGCAAGCTGCTCCGCCACGCCGTGGTCCGCTGCAAGCGGCGGCACGTCCGCCAACACCCGCGTCTCTATCGAGCAGCGCTTGCCTTCGGCCTCGAGCCGCTGCCGCTCACGCTCGGCCCGCTCACTCAGAGCCGCGAGGATGTGCTCGGGTGATTCGCCCGGCAGCACGCGAATGTCCCACGTGAACTCGCAGCGACCGGCGAGGATGTTCGTCGCCGTGCCCCCTTGAATCGTATTCACGCTGACGGTCGTGTACGGCGGAACGAAGCGCGACGGCCGCCCCGCACCGCGCGCCTCCAGCTCGCGCGCAATCTCACCCAGGCGCGCGATCAGCTCCGCGGCCAGCATCACCGCGCTCACGCCTTGATGCGTCAGGCTCGAATGCGCCTCCGATCCGCTCACGATCGTGCGGTTGGTGCAGATGCCCTTGTGCTCGTTCGCGATGCGCATGCTCGTCGGCTCGCCCACGATGACGGCGGCCGGAGGAGGAATGCGCTCGCGCGCCGCGGCGATCATGCGTGGAGCGCCGAGGCAGCCGATCTCCTCGTCATACGAAAACATGAAGTGCACCGGCCGGGTGAGCTTCGTCGCGCGCAGCGCCGGCACGCGCGACAACGCCGTCGCAATGAAACCCTTCATGTCGCACGCCCCACGGGCATAGAGCCGCGAGCCGCGCGCCGTGAGCACGAACGGATCGCTGCTCCAGGCTTGCCCATCGACCGGCACGACATCCGTGTGCCCCGAGAGCACGAGGCCGCCCGCGACTTCCGGCCCGATGCTCGCGAACAGATTCGACTTGCGGCCCGTGTCGTCGTGCACGAGATGCGAGGCAACGCCGTGATCGTCGAGAAAGTTGCGCACCCAGTCGATGAGCGGCAGGTTCGAATCGCGCGACACGGTGGGGCATGCCACTAGCCGCTCGAGAATCCCGATCGTATCGAGCGCCGCCATCAAGGCACCTGCGCGAACGCGCGCACGGGGAATGTGCCCACGCCTTTGAATTTCGGCGGCACGGCCGTGAACGTGAACCCGCCCGCGGGCAGGCGTTCGAGCCCGCGCAGGTGCTCGACGATGAGGATTTCCTCACGCAACAGCGTCGTGTGCACGGGCCGACTGTTCCGCGTGCGCGTGTCGTCGATGTTGTGCGAGTCGATGCCCACGAGGACCGCGCCGCGATCGCGCAGCCGCTCGGCGGCCTCGCCGGT